>NZ_JBHYMC010000111.1:0-10300 GCF_042742535.1 Streptomyces sp. NPDC058880 | reverse complement strand
CCCGCGCACCGCGCGGGGTGCCGCTGCGTTCGCGCGCTCCTCAGGCGAGCAGGTTGACCGCCCCGGTGAACACCCTCGGCAGGCGGGCGGCCAGCGGGACGATGCGGGGCGCGAGGCGCGGCCGCCGCCGCGCCCAGAGCAGCGCCTCGGTGAGCGCGCGGTAGCTGCGCGACAGCTCCCGCCAGGCCTGCTCGTAGGCCTGGGGTCGTCCGGCCCGTACGCACCGCACGAGTTCGCCCGCGGCCGTCACGGCCAGGGTGAGCCCTTCGCCGGTCAGGGCGTCCACGTAGCCCGCTGCGTCCCCCACGAACAGCACCCGCCCCGCGACGCGGACACGTGCCCCCTGGCGCAGCGGACCGGCGCCGCGCACCGGTGTGTCGGCGTATCCGCTCAGTCGGTCCGCCAGGTGGGGGAAGTGAGCGAGTTGTTCGTCGAAGGGCGCCTGGTCTGCGGTGAGCACCGCGACGCCGATCCGGTCGGGCGCGAGCGGGGTGACGTAGGCCTCGGACCGCGCCGACCAGTGCACCTCGACCAGGTCGCTCCACGGCGCGACGGTGAAGTGGCGGCGCAGTCCGTAGCGGGCCGGACGGCGGGGGGCGGCCGGGGCCGACAGGCCGAGCCCGCGCCGGACGGGGGAGTGCAGGCCGTCCGCAGCGACGAGATAGCGGGCGGTCAATCCGGCCGCGGTGACGTGTTCAGCGCTCTGGTGCACCCGGTCGACGCGTCGCGGCAGGAACTGTACCCCCAGCTGCGCGGCCCGGCCGGCGAGCGCGGACTGGAGGTCCGTGCGGCGGGATCCGAGGCCCGGCCCGCACCGGAAGAGCCCCTCGGCGCGCAGGCCGCTGGTGCCGTCGACGTAGCGGATGCCTCGGAACGGCTGTCCGGAGACGGATACGCCCAGCGCACCGAGGCGGCGTACCGCCCCGGGCATCAGGCCTTCCCCGCAGGCCTTGTCGATCGGGGTGGGGCGCGGCTCCGCCACCACGACCTCCAGGCCGGCGAGGGCGCCGTGGATGGCGGTCGCCAGCCCGGCCGGACCGCCGCCGGCGACCAGCAGGTCGATCATGACGGCGCTCCCGCCGACGGGACGGAGGCGGGCGCCCGCAGCCGTCCGCCGTCCGTCAGGGCGGCGTCCTCGCAGCCGATCCGCACCCTCAGCAGGGCCAGGTTGAGCACGGTGAAGCCGAGCGCGGTCAGCCAGGCGGAGTGCACGAGCGGCAGCGCGGCGCCCTCCGCGACCACCGCCACGTAGTTCGGATGGCGCAGCACCCGGTACGGACCCCTCTCCACCAGCGGAAGTCCGGGGACGACGAGCACCCGGGTGTTCCAGCGCGGGCCGAGGGAGGCGATGCACCACCAGCGCAGGCCCTGGGCGGCGACGGCGACGGCGAGGGCCGACCAGCCGAGCAGGGGGACGAAAGGCCGCCCGGCCGACCAGGGTTCGACGACGCAGCCCACCAGCAGCGCGGTGTGCAGGGCGACCATGGCCGGGTAGTGGCCGCGGCCGTACTCCTGGCCGCCGCGCGCCAGGCTCCACGCGGTGTTGCGGCGGGCGGTGGCCAGCTCGGCGAGCCGTTCGGCGGCGACGAGACAGACGAGCAGCTGGTACAGGCTCAGGGAGTTCACGGGGTTCACCAGCGCAGGAGGACGAGTTCGGAGGCGAAGCCGGGGCCGATGCCGAGCATCAGCCCGACGGATCCGGGCGGCGGTCCGTCGCGGTGGACGCCTTCCAGGATGTGCAGGACCGAGGCGGACGAGAGGTTGCCCACGGCGGCCAGTGACCGCCGGCTCGCCGCGAAGGCCGCCTCCGGCAGGGCCAGTGCGTCCGAGAGGGCGTCGAGGATCTTCGGGCCGCCGGGATGGCAGATCCACGCGTCGACGTCCGCGGGCTTGAGGTCGTGCGCGGCGAGGAAGCTCTCCACCTCCTCGGCCACGTGCAGCCGCGCCAGATCGGGGAGCTCGCGGCCGAGGACCATGCGCATGCCCCAGTGGCCGATGTCCCAGCCCAGGGCGTGCTCGGTGCCCGGGTAGAGGCGGCTGCGGGTGGCGACGACCTCGGGGCCGGTGCCTGTCGCGTGCAGCGGATGGCCGCGGCCCACCGCCACCAGGGCGGCCGCACCGTCGCCGAAGAGGGCCCCGGCCACCAGGTTCGCCATCGAGGAGTCGGTGGCTTGGAGGGTGAGCGAACACAGCTCGGTGGACAGCAGCAGGGCCGCGTGACCCGGCCGGCCGGCGAGGAGCTCGTGCAGATGGCCCACTCCGGCTGCCCCGGCGGCACAGCCGAGGCCGAAGAGCGGCAGCCGCCGTACGTCGGGTCGCAGCCCGGCGGGTGCGGCCAGGCGGGCTTCCAGCGAGGGGGTGGCGAGCCCGGTCACGGTGGTCGACATGACCAGATCGATCTCGGGGGCCGTCAGACCGGCGTCGGCGAGGGTCAGTTCCAGCGCCCGTGATCCGATTTCCCGGGCCGTCTCCAGGAAGAGGGCGTTCGTCGTGCCGAAGTCGTTGGCGGGCCCGTAGCGCTCCAGCGGGAGGGCGAGATGACGGCTCTCCACGCGCACCGAGGCGTGGACCCGGCGCAGCAGGGCGGTGTCGGCGCCGGGCGGCTGGAACCGGACGAGCGCCTCCGTGATCTCGGCCTGGGAATGGCGGTGGGGCGGGAACACGCTGCGCACTGCCAGAACACGTGTCATTGAGTCACCATAGAAAAGAACTGACACTTCGTTACGAATGCGCTGATTCGGGCGCGGCGCCGCCTAGCGTGTCGCCGTGCCCGTGCGAACCGCGCAGAGTGCCCAGCGTCCCGAGCGCCCCGAGAATGCCGAGGGCCCCGGCGCGGTCGGCGCCGCCCGCGCCCTGGCCGCCCTGGCTGCGGCCTCCCACCCGCTGCCCGCGGCGGCCGTCACGCTCTTCACCGCTGTGCTGGCCGTCGCGGCGGGGCACGGGCCGGCGGGGGCCGTCCTCGCGGCGGGGGCCGTGGCTGCCGGCCAGCTGTCGGTCGGCTGGTGCAACGACCGGGCCGACCTGCGGCGCGACCTGGTCTCGGGCCGGAGGGACAAGCCCCTGGTCGCCGGTAGGGTGTCGGCCGCCGCCGTGGCACGGGCGGCGGTCGTCGCGCTCCTGCTCTGTGTGCCGCTGTCCCTGGCGGCCGGCGGGCTCGCCGGCGCGGTGCACCTGGTCGGCGTGGCGGCCGCCTGGGGATACAACCTCCGGCTGAAGGGCACGGCCGCCTCCTGGGCCCCGTACGCCCTGGCCTTCGGCCTGCTGCCGGCCTTCGTCACCCTGGGGCTGCCCGGTGGGCCCTGGCCGCCGCCGTGGCTGATGGCGGCGGCGGCCCTGCTCGGGGCGGGCGCCCACTTCGCCAACGTGCTGCCCGACATCGACGACGACCTGGCCACCGGGGTGCTCGGGCTGCCGCAGCGGCTGGGCGCCCGGCGCTCGGCCACGGTGGCCGGGCTGCTCGTCCTGGGCTCGACCGCGGCCCTGGTCGCCGGACCGCCGGGGCGGGTGACGGCGTACGGCTGGGCACTACTGGGCGCGACGGCGGCGGCACTGCTCCTGGCGTCCCGCAGGCCCGCGGGGAAGCTCCCGTTCCTGACGGTGATGGCGGTGGCCGCGGCCGACGTGGTCCTGTTGGTCGCCGAGCTCCGCCCCTGAGCACCCCGCCGGGCGGTGTTCGCCCGGCGGGGCCGGGCCGCCCCCGCGACGTCCGCCCCCGCGACGGCCTCACGGTCGGTCGCGCCTCAGGGGGCCCGGCGGGTGCGGGTCCAGGCCAGGAGGTGGCCGGCCGGCCAGGTGTTGATGACACGCTCCGTCGCAACACCGCACTCCACGGCCCGTTCGCAGCCGAGGACCTGCCAGTCCAGCTGGCCCGGGGCGTGCGCGTCGGTGTCGATGGCGAAGAAGGTCCCGGCCGCCACGGCCGTCCGCAGCAGCCGCCGCGGCGGATCAAGCCGCTCGGGCCTGCTGTTGATCTCCACGGCCGTGCCCGTTTCCGCACAGGCCGCGAACACCGCCTCGGCGTCGAACCGGGACTCCGGCCGGGTCCGGCCGGTGACCAGCCGCCCCGTGCAGTGCCCCAGGACGTCCATCAGCGGGTTGCGCACGGCGGCCAGCATCCGCCGGGTCATCGCGGGCGCGTCCATCCGCAGTTTCGAGTGCACCGAGCCGACCACGAGATCGAGCCGGTCCAGCAGTTCCGGCTCCTGGTCGAGGGCCCCGTCGTCCAGGATGTCGCACTCGATCCCGGTGAGCAGCCGGAAGGGCGCCCAGGTGGCGTTGAGCGCAGCCACGGCGTCCAGCTGCTCGCGCAGGCGGTCGGGGGAGAGGCCGCGTGCCACGGTCAGTCGCGGCGAGTGGTCGGTCAGCACGGCCCATGCGTGGCCCAGGTCGGCAGCCGCCCGGCCCATCGCCTCGATCGGGCTGCCGCCGTCCGACCAGTCCGAGTGCAGGTGGCAGTCCCCGCGCAGGGCCGCCCGCAGTGCGGCGGCGGCCGGTGACGGCGGGGGGCCCTCCGGAAGCGCCGCGGCCTGGTCCTCCAGGCCGCGCAGATAGGCCGGCACCCCGCCGGCGAGTGCCTCCCGTACCACTGCGGCCGTCTTGGGGCCGAGTCCCTTGACCGCCTCCAGGGAGCCGGCGGCGGCCCGCTCCGCCACCTCCTCGGGCCCCAGGCGCACGACCACCGCGGACGCGGTGCGGAATGCCCGCACCCGGTAGCCGGGCGCCTGCGCGCGTTCCAGCAGGAACGCGATCCGGTCCAGCGCCGCAGCCGGGTCCATCGGCCACCTCCTGCCGCACGGGGTGGCCCCAGTGTCCGTCGCGGACGGCGGCTACGCCTCCCGTGGACCCTGGGCCGCCTCCTGCGCCTCCGCCAGGGGCACGGCGGCGTCCAGCGCGGCGGTGAGCCGACCCAGGCGGTCCTGGAGATCGGCCACCTCGGCGAGCTCGAAACCGGTGGCCGCCGCGATCCGCCGGGGCACCTCCGCCGCGCGGGAGCGCAGCGCCGCACCTTCCTCGGTCAGGTGAGCGCGGACGGAGCGCTCGTCCTCGGTGCTGCGCTCGCGGCGTACCAGCCCGGCCGCTTCCAGCCGCTTGAGCAAGGGGGACAGGGTGCCCGAGTCCAGCCGCAGGTGCTGTCCGATCTCCTTGACCGGCAGCTGGCCGTGCTCCCAGAGCACCAGCATCACCAGGTATTGCGGGTAGGTGAGCCCCAGGTCCTTGAGGACCACGCGGTAGAGGCCTCCGAAGGCGCGGCTCGCGGCGTTCAGCGCGAAGCAGATCTGCCCGTCGAGGCGCAGAAAGTCCTGGTCGGAGCCGATGGAGGTGGGCTGCTCGGTCATGCCGGCCAGTCTACCCGGCAAGACCTGGAGAGGCATTGAATTGCGCACAACTTAATTGCGTGCTCTACTTATGGGGCGCGGCCGGCCTCGGCCGCCACCACGGTTCACCGCTTGCGAGAGGAACTCTCATGGACGCGCTCTACACCGCTGTCGCCACCGCCAACGGCCGCGAGGGCCGCGCCGTCAGCTCCGACGGCCAGATCGACCTCGCCCTGGCCATGCCCCCGGCGCTGGGCGGCAACGGACAGGGCACCAACCCCGAGCAGCTCTTCGCCGCCGGCTACGCCGCCTGCTTCGCCAGCGCGCTCGGCCTGGTCGGCCGCCAGGCCAAGGTCGACACCAGCGAGGCCTCGGTCACCGCGGAGGTCTCGATCCTCAAGGACGGCGCCGGCTTCGGCCTCGCCGCCACCCTGCGCGTCGAACTCCCGGACTCCCTCGCCGGTGAGACCGGCGCCCTGCTGGTCAAGCAGGCCCACGAGGTCTGCCCCTACTCCCGTGCCACCCGCGGCAACATCGAGGTCGACCTCGTCATCGAGTGACGCGGGCCGCCCGGCCGGGAACCTGCCGGGGACCGGCGGAGATGCCGGACGCCCGGCGTGCGGCCACCATGGAGTCGGACCGACTCCGACGGGGGCCGCACGCCGGGAGGCGCCAGTGGCGCACACCAACACGACGGACGTACTGGTCGTCGGCGCGGGTCCGGTGGGCCTGACCGCCGCCGCCGAGCTGCGCCGCAGGGGCGTCGCCTGCCGGATCGTCGACAGGCTCCCCGCCCGGCTGCCCTACGCGAAGGCCGTGGGCATCCAGCCGCGCACCCTGGAGATCTGGGACCGGATGGGGATGGTCCGCCCCGTGCTGGACGCGGCCGTCCCGCTGCGCGGCCAGCTCACGTACGTCAACGGCGTCGAGCAGCCCCGCATCGACCTCGTCCTGCCGCCCGAAGTGCCCTACCGCTTCGCGGCGCTGCCGCAGTACGAGACCGAGCGCATCCTCGAAGAGCACCTGGCCCGCTGGGGAACCGCCGTCGAACGCGGCACCGAACTGGTCTCGTTCCGCCAGGACGCGGACGGCGTCACCAGCCGGCTGCGCACCCGCTCGGGCGCCGAGGAAGAGCTGCGCACCCGCTACCTGGTGGGCTGCGACGGCGCCCACAGCGTCGTGCGCAAGGGACTCGGGCTGTCCTTCGAGGGCGGCGCCTTCCCCGAGGAGTACATGCTCGCCGACGTCGAGGCCGACGGGGACCTGCCGTACGGGTACTCCCTGCGCGCCATGCACCTGGACGCCGCCGGCGCCGTGGACGACGTACTCGTGTGCATCCCGCTGCCGGGCCGCGCCCGTTACCGGATGTCCATGAAGGTACCGCCCGAACTGTCCACGGCCGAACAGGCCGCCGACGGTGTCGCCCACGGCCTCCAGAACGGCCCGGCTCCGCAACTGGCCGACATCCAGACCGTCCTGGACCGGCTCTCGCCGACCCCCGCCACCGCCTCGCACATGCGCTGGTCCTCGGTCTTCCGGATCAGCCACCGGATCGTGGACCGGTACGGGCATGGCCGCGTCCTCATCGCCGGCGACGCCGCGCACATCCACCCGCCGACCGG
Source organism: Streptomyces sp. NPDC058880 (assembly GCF_042742535.1). Classification (NCBI taxonomy): domain Bacteria; kingdom Bacillati; phylum Actinomycetota; class Actinomycetes; order Kitasatosporales; family Streptomycetaceae; genus Streptomyces; species Streptomyces sp. NPDC058880. The sequence continues at coordinate 3,363 of NZ_JBHYMC010000111.1, read as the reverse complement.
CGCCCAGGGCATGAACACCGGAATCCAGGACGCCTGGAACCTGGCATGGAAGCTCGCCCTGGCCGTCGACGGCGCCGCCCACCCCGGCCTCCTGCCCAGCTACGACGCCGAACGCCGCCCCGTCGGCGAGGAGGTCGTGGGCCGCACGGTGCGCCATGCCTCCGCCCGAGGAGTCCAGCCCGACCCCGAGAACGCCCGCACCCTGATCCTGCGCGAGGCCCAACTGCTCGTCGGCTACCGCGGAAGCCCCGTCACCGACCCCCCGGGAGAGGGCCCCGGACCCCGTCCCGGCGACCGGGCCCCGGACTGCGGCGGCCTCACCTCGCCGATCGCGGCCGTCCCGCTGCGCCTCGCCGACCTGCTCCGCGGGCGCGAACACGTCCTCCTGCTCCACGGTACCGGCCTCGACGAACTCGCCCTGACGGCGCGGGAGTACTCCGGCGGCCGGGTCGAGACGTGCGTCGTCCTGCCGGCCGACACCCCGCCCGACGCCCCGGCGGGCCCGGGTGCCCTGCCCGCGTACCACGACACCGGCGGCGAGTTCGCCCGCATCTACGCCTCCCGGCCGCCGACCGCGCTCCTCGTGCGCCCGGACGGATACCTCGGCGCCCGGCTCTCCCCGCCGACCCCGGGGCGACTGGCCGCACATCTCGCGACCGTGTTCGCCCGGGACGTCCGTGGCTGACTCCTCGGAGGCCCGCCCGGACGGGCTCCTCGCCGGACGTCAGTCCCGCGCCCCGGCGCGCGCGGCCTCCCGGCGCCCCCGCTTGCCCAGCGGGGCCAGCGACAGGTCCTGCGCCTGTGACCGCAGCTGCTTGAAACCGTAGCCGCGCTCCGTCAGCCAGGCCTCTGCCGCCAGCTCCGCCCGGGCCGCCGCGTCGAGGATGTCCTCCTCCGCCTCCCCCGAGTCCAAGAAACGGAAGGTGAAGAAGGGGCGCGCCGCGAGGTCGTACGTCAGATGCCCCTCGGCCGTGAACTCCGCGCGGAGCATGTCGTGCTCGGACGCGGCGGCGAGCAGTTCGGCCCGCTGGTCGTCGGTCAGTCCGTCGAACGCGCCGCGGACGGTGATACGGAAAGTACGGGTACTCATCCGCGCAGCCTAGGACGGGGGCTCCGTACCCCGCATCCGGATATCGACCGGTCCGCCCCACCCCCGTTTTTGGATTGCCGGACGATCCTCAATACGATCCGGCGATGATCACAAGAAAACGGCTCGCGGCCAGGGCCTGCGCCCTGTTCGCCGCTCTGGCCGTCGGGCTCTTCCCGGCGAGCGCCACGGCCGCCGACGGACCGGCGGCGAAGGAACCCCCCAAGGTCGACCTCGTCCTGGACGTCAGTGGCTCCATGCGGACCAACGACATCGACGGCGGGTCCCGCATGGCCGCCGCGAAGCAGGCTTTCAACGAGGTCATCGACGCCGTCCCCGCGGAAGTCCAGCTCGGGATACGGACCCTGGGCGCCGACTACGCGGGTGACGACCGCACGCTCGGCTGCAAGGACACCAAGCAGCTCTACAAGGTGGGCCCCCTCGACCGGACCGAGGCCAAGACCGCCGTGGCGACCCTCGCCCCGACCGGCTGGACCCCGATCGGGCCGGCCCTGCTCGGCGCGGCCCAGGACCTGGAGGGAGGCAACGCCACCAAGCGGATCGTGCTCATCACCGACGGCGAGGACACCTGTGCCCCGCTCGACCCGTGCGAAGTGGCCCGCGACATCGCGGCCAAGGGCATCCACCTGGTCATCGACACCCTCGGCCTGGTTCCCGACGCCAAGACCCGGGCCCAGCTGACCTGCATCGCCGAAGCCACCGGCGGTACCTACACCTCCGTCCAGCACAAGGCGGACCTCTCCGGCCGGGTCCGCCAACTCGTTGACCGGGCCGCCGACCCGGTCGTCAACCCGGTGGCGACCGAGGGCGCGAAGCAGTGCGCGAGTGCCCCGCAGCTCAAGGCCGGTCTCTACAGCGACCGCGAGACCTTCGGCGAGCACCGCTGGTACCGGGTGGACGTGCTGCCCGGCCAGGAACTGCGCGCCTCGGTGAGCATCGGAGCCGACAGGGCGGTCAACAACGACTACGGCGTCCTGCTGCGCGCCACGACCGTCCACGGGCGGGAGATCGTCCGCGGCTCGGAGGCCGGCGACGGCCGCACCGACGTCCTCTCCACCGGCCTGCGCTACCCCAAGGCCGAGACCGACGACACCGGCTCGGACGCGAAGCCCGCGGCCGAAACCGTCTGCCTCCAGGTCAGCAACTCCTTCTCCGCTCCCGCCTCCGTGAAGACCACTCCCGGCATGCCCGTCGAGCTGACCATCGACCTGGTCGACGGCCCGCGTGACGCCTCCGACGCCGCGGCCTTCGGCCTCGGGCGCGGCTGGTGGACGCTGGCTGTGTTGGTGCTGGCCGGACTGTTGGCCGGACTGGTGTGGGGATGGATCTCCCGCTGGCGCATCTCCGTCTGGAGGACCAACTGATGCGTACCGTACGCAGACTGGCCGCGGGCCTGCTCGCGGCGGCCGCCGCCCTCGCGGTGGCGGGTACGGCCGCCGGTACGGCCACCGCCGACACCCCGTCGCCGAGTGCCACCCCCGGAAAGGACACCGCCGGGGCCGCCGCCCCGACCGAGGCGGGCACGAGCTTCCGCACCGCCACACCGCTGTGGCCCGGCCAGAAGGCCACGGCCGGCGCCTCCAGCGGCGACTACCTGTACTGGGTGCTTCCGGTCGATGCCCAGCAGCGCGTCACCGTGAAGGCCGACGTCACCCTGCCCGAGTCCGCCGCCCGGCACGGCACCTCGACCTGGCGGCTCGACGTGTACGACGGGCTCCGCCGCCGGCAGGCCTGCACGTACGGCATGCAGAGCAGGGCGGCGGCCAAGGAGGCGGCCTCGGTCGAGCTGTCCTGCACCCTGCGCACGGTACGCGCCGGAGCGGAGCCGTGGGCCAACGACCCGCTCCCGGGCAGCTACTACGTCCGCCTGACGGTCGTGGACCTGCCGGAGGAGGACCTGGGCCTGCCGGTGCGCGTGGCCGTCGAGGCCGACGCCCGGGAGCAGGGAGGCGCCTTCGCGGTGGACGGGGCCCTCGCCGAACCGCTGGTCGCCGGTACGGTGACCGGCTCCCTGCGCGACCCGGAGGACGGCTGGTCCGGCGGCTGGTGGTCCGACCGCTGGCTTTGGACGGCGGCCGGCGGAGTGCTCGGAGCCCTCGCGGGCATCTTCGGCTACTCCCTGACGCGCGGCCGGGGCCGCCCGTCCCGGGTGCCGCCCGGCGCCTGACCCCGGCTCACCGGCCGTGGTGCCCCCCCCCGGGGGGGCCCCGGCGGGGGGCCCCCCCACGCCGGGGGCGGCGACGACGGCGAGGCCG
>NZ_JBHYMC010000110.1:0-10328 GCF_042742535.1 Streptomyces sp. NPDC058880 | reverse complement strand
ACTGCAGGGGGGACCCTGTGGGAGAGTAGGACGCCGCCGAACAATTTTTGTGGGGAAGCCCCGTACCTTCTGGTACGGGGCTTTTCCGCGTTCACCAACAGTGAGCCTTTTCGCAACCTCAGGTCGAGGCGTGGCGAGGGCCGGACGGAGCGCTGCTCGATGATGGCGCTGCCGAGCGGAATCACGGGTGAAGTCCGGAGGCCGGGTCGTTAGGCTCTCCGCCCATGGACGAACAGCACGTGATACGCCCGGTGCGGGCCGACGACTGGGAGAAGGTCAAGGAGCTGAGGATCGCCGGGCTCAAGGACCCGGTGGCACCGGTGGCCTTCCTGGAGACGGTGGAGCAGGCCGAGGGGCACCCCGACGAGTTCTGGCAGAGGCGGGCCGAGGGGGCGTCGCACGGGCGGGTGGCCCGGCAGTTCGTCGCGGAAGCCGCCGACGGGCGGTGGGTGGGTACGGTGTCCGTGCTCGTCGAGGAGGGCGGGACCGTCGACTTCTTCGACCAGTCCGTCGAACGGACGCAGGGACACATCGTGGGTGTGTTTGTACGGGCCGAGCAGCGGGGGACCGGACTCACCGAGGCCCTGTTCGCGGCCGCGCTGGAGTGGGCCTGGGGGCTGCAGGAGCCGGCGTTGGAACACGTACGGCTCTTCGTGCACGAGGACAACGCGCGGGCCGGCGCCTTCTACCGGAAGTACGGTTTCGAGGCGACGGGGACCGTGCTGCCCGTGCCCGGGAACCCGGCTGCCAAGGAACTGGAGTACGTGATCCGGCGGCCCGCCACTGCTTAGAACTCGGCTCCGGGCCAACGGGAGCGGGCCTGCTCGCGGCTGCGGCACAGGGCGAGGACGGGGAGCGTGTCGCCGGTCAGCAGCTCGGGGAGCCGGGGGATCGGGGCCACGGCCGCCACGTCGTCCAGCACGAGGGAGAGTGGTGGGTCGAGCCGACCGTGGGATGACCGTGCGGCCATGCGGCGGCCGTGCTCGACCACGTGAGAGGCGAGTGCGGTCAGCAACGGCATCGCACCCGGGTGGGTGCGAGGGTCCTCCAGAGCTTCACCCACCACATACAGGGTTCCCCCTTCGGCCAGGAACGAAGCCAGAGTGAGCGAATCCGTTCGGTTCTTGTTGCAGACCTCCCGGATGTGGATGGAGGTCAGGCAGGAGAGGGCACGAGCCGTCAGGTTCAGTGCGAGCTCCCGGCGTTCCGGGTGCGCGGTGAGGGCGCTCTCCAGTTCTCCGGCTGCGCCGGCCGCGGCCTGGGGGTGGGTGCGCAGGATGCGTACGGGGTCCTGGGCGCTGGTGCCCTGGGCCCAGCGGTGGAGTTGTTTGAACGGCCGGTCGTCGAGGTCGGCCGCCTGGAGCCAGCTGCGCAGGAGCGTTTCGGCGGTGTCGGCCACGGCTGTGTCCATCCGGGCCTGTGGGCGTACGGGGGCCAGCAGGGCGGCCGCGCGGGCGGCGGCGGTGTCGCGGTCGGCGCATCCCTCGGCGGGATTCCAGTGCATGCGGGCCGGGGTGTCGCACAGGTGGGAGGGGTCGTAGAGGAGGACCGGGCCGAGTTTGGCGCGGGCGTCCTTGGTCTCGGCCCAGAGGGCGGGGGAGGAGGTCACGACCAGGGCGGCCCCCTCCGTTTCGCCGATGCGGGCTGCCGCGGCGCGCAGCCGGTCGTCTGGACCGCCGTAGGCGATCTTGTGCGTGCTGTCGTGCGGGGCGGGGGCGGGGGCGACGGGGGTGGGTGCCGGCCGGGGTGCGTAGCCGAAGCCGTAGCGGTAGGCCTCGTCGGTCGGGCCGGCGTGGGTCGCCGGCGGGCCCGGAGGGGCTGTTGCCGGGACCGGCGCCGCGGACGGTGCGGCGGCGGGACGGGAGGCGGCCGGCGTCGGCTGCGCGGGCGCGGGTGCCAGGAGGGTGACGGGCTCCGGCGCCTCTTTGGACTGCGGGGGCAGGGACGGCGGCTCGTGCGGTGCGGGGGGCCGGGCGGCCTGCCGGGCCCGAGCGCGGCGCGCTTTGGTACGGGCCACCACACCGATCACGAACACCGTCAGGACGAAGAGGACCAGCAGCTGGCTGACGAACAGGCCCCAGAACAGGCCCCAGCCGGACAGGGCCGCGGGGTCGGTGTCGGGCCAGGCCGCCGGGATGTCGTGAGGCTGCGCCGTCAGGGCGCGGACGGCCGCCGGGGTCCGGGTGAAGGTGACGCTGTCGGGCCAGGAGCCTCTTGCGAAGAGGGCGGCCAGGCCGGTGGCCGTCCAGACGAGGACGGCCAGGCCGAGGAGGAAGGCCAGGAGGGCTACCAGCAGGCCGTCCGGGATCCCGCCGCCGCGGGTGGAGGGATCCGTACGTCGTGCGTCGTGCATGGTCAGGCCACCGTGGTCGCGGATCCGGGGCTGCCGCTGCCGCGGCTGCGTTCGATGGACAGGGCGCGTTCCTCCGCTTCCAGCTCGGCGGCGAGGAGGTCGGCGGGGAGGCCGGCCGAGGCGGAGGACTCGGTCATGGCGCGGTCGGTGAAGACCAGGGGGCGTTCGGCTTCGGTGATCAGGTGTTTGACGACCTGGACGTTGCCGTTGACGTCCCAGACGGCGATGCCGGGCGTGAGGGTCGGGATGATCTCGACGGCCCAGCGGGGCAAGCCCAGTACGCGGCCCGTGGCGCGGGCCTCGTCGGCTTTCTGAGCGTAGATGGTGCGGGTGGAGGCCATCTTGAGGATGGCCGCGGCCTCACGGGCGGCGGCGCCGTCGACGACGTCGGAGAGGTGGTGGACGACGGCGACGAAGGAGAGGCCGAGGCGGCGGCCGAACTTCAGGAGGCGCTGGAACAGCTGCGCGACGAAGGGGCTGTTGATGATGTGCCAGGCCTCCTCGACGAGGAAGATGCGCTTCTTGCGGTCAGGCCGGATCCAGGTGTGCTCCAGCCACACGCCGACGATCGCCATGAGGATGGGCATGGCGATGGAGTTGCGGTCGATGTGGGAGAGGTCGAAGACGATCAGTGGCGCGTCGAGGTCGATACCGACGGTCGTGGGGCCGTCGAACATGCCGCGCAGGTCGCCGTCGACCAGGCGGTCGAGGACGAGTGCCACGTCGAGGCCCCAGGCCCGGACATCGTCTATGTCGACATTCATGGCGAGCGCGGACTCGGCCTCGGGGTGGCGCAGTTGTTCCACGATGTCGGTCAGGACGGGCTGGCGGTCCCGGATGCTGTCGACGACGTGGGCGTGGGCGACCTTGAGGGCGAAGCCGGCGCGTTCGTCGAGGCCGTGGCCCATGGCCACTTCGATGATGGTGCGGAGCAGCGCGAGCTGGCCGGTCGTGGTGATGGCCGGGTCGAGGGGGTTGAGGCGGATCCCGGAGTCGTTGGCGGCGATCGGGTCCAGGCGGATGGGGGTTATTCCCAGCTGCTGGGCGATCAGGTTCCATTCGCCGACGCCGTCCTCGCCCTGGGCGTCGAGGACGACGACCTGCCGGTCCTTGAAGCGGAGCTGGCGCAGGACGTAGGTCTTCTCCAGGGCCGACTTTCCGTTGCCGGATTCGCCGAGGACCAGCCAGTGGGGGGCCGGGAGCTGCTGGCCGTATAGCTGGAAGGGGTCGTAGATGTAGCCCTTGCCGCTGTAGACCTCGCGGCCGATGATGACGCCGGAGTCGCCGAGGCCGGGGGCCGCGGTGGGCAGGTAGACGGCTTGCGCCTGCCCGGTGGAGGTGCGTACGGGCAGGCGCGTGGTTTCGACTTTGCCGAAGAGGAAGCTGGTGAAGGCGTCCGTCAGCGCTGTCATGGGATCTCGCATGGGCGGCTTTCCCTCCAGCTAGCGTCGGATGCCGGTGGCGAACGGCAGGGTGTTGACGAAGGCGCGGTGGTGCTCGCGGTCGCACCACTCCAGCTTCAGGTAGGACTTGCCGGCCGAGGCGCGGATGGTGCGCTTGTCGCGGGCGAGGGCCTCCGGTGAACGCGAGGACACCGTGATGTACCCGACCAGGTTGACTCCGGCAGCGCCGCTGGCGAGATCTTCACCCCTCTGGTCGAGTCGACCGTGTGCGGCGATGTCGCGGGGGTCGACGGTGCGGTTCATCTTGGCGGCGCGGGAGGCGTCGGCCTCGTCGTTGGTCTTCTCGGTGAGCATGCGCTCGATGGCCACCTCGGTGGGTTCCAGGTCCATGGTGACGGCGACGGTGCGGATGACGTCGGGGGTGTGGACGAGGAGCGGGGCGAGGAAGTTCACGCCGACGGGGGTCATGGGCCATTCCTTGACCCAGGCGGTGGCGTGGCACCAGGGGGCGCGGGTGGAGGACTCACGGGTCTTGGCCTGGAGGTAGGTGGGTTCCACCGCGTCGAGTTCGGCCGGCCAGGCGTTGCGCTTGGTCATGGCCTGGATGTGGTCGATGGGGTGGTCGGGGTCGTACATGGAGTGCACGAGGGAGGCGAGGCGGCCCTGGCCGAGGGGCTGGCGGACGCGGATGTCGGCCTCGGCGAGGCGGGCGCAGATGTCGGTGAGCTCGCGGGCCATGACGATGGCGAGGCCGGCGTCCCGGTCGAGCTTGCGGCCCTTGCGGGGGGTGGCGGCGCGGGCGATGGTGACGGCTTCGGCAGCCAGGTCGCGGGTGTAGTGCATGCAGGCGACGAGGTAGGCGCGGTGCTGCTCGGAGGAGGTGGACACCATCGACTGGAGTTGGTCGTAGGAGTCGCGCAGCCAGACGGGGGCCTGGGTGTCGCCGCGCTGGGCGACGTCCTTGGCGTGGGCGTCGGGGTCGGCGGGCAGGGTGCGGGCGAGCATCTGGAGGCGGGTGACGAAGCCGTCGCCGTTGGCCACGTGCTTGAGGAGGGTGCCGAAGCGGTCGACGAGAGCTTCCTGGTCCTCGCTGTCGCGCAGGCCGACGCCGGGTCCCTCGATCTCGATGGCGGCGGTGACGGTGCGGCGGTCGGCGTGCAGGAGCACGGCGATCTCGTCGGGGCCGAAGGGGGCGGCGAGCCAGTTGATGCGGCCGATGCCGGGGGGCGGGCCGACCTCGACCTCACGGCCGTCGGCGGCGCGGACGCCGGCTTCCATGGCGCCGGATCGGTAGGTGGTGCCGCGGCGGAGGGTGCGCTTGTAGCTGCGGCTGATCTCGAACCAGCGGTAGAAGGTGCGGCCCTTGTACGGGACGTACACGGCGGCGAGCGCGAGCGCGGGGAAGCCGACGAGGCTGACGATGCGCAGGGTGAGGTCGGGGACGAGCAGTCCGCTCATCATGCCGAAGAACGCCCCCGTGATGATGAGGGCGATCTCGCCGGTCTCGCGGTTCTTGCCGACGATCGCGTTCGGCCGGGCGCGGCCGATGAGATACGTGCGGCGGGGCGCGACCGGGTGCAGCTGGTGGGACTGGGTCGTCAACGCCCGTCACCTCCTGTGTTCCTCGTGCTCGAGCTCGTGCGGGGCGGGGGTGCGGCGGAGGGGACAGATCCGCCGCCGCCCCCGCCGCCGGTGGTGGGGCGGCTGCTGTGGGCGGCCACGCCTCCGGAGAGGGGGTTGGCGGGGCGGGGCGCGCTGCCGCCGCCTTCGCCTCCGCGGTGTGCGCCGCGGCTGCTGTGGGTCTTGATGCCCTGGGAGACGAGGGAGGCCGGGGAGCTGATGACGGCGGCGGCCTGGGCGCCGTCGGTGGCCTTGCTGCGGTTCGAGCGGGCGGAGGCGATCTCGTCGCCGAAGCCGGGGACGAAGCGGTAGATCATCGCGGAGGCGAAGATCGCCAGCAGGATGATGGAGAGGCCGGTGACGACGGCGGAGAAGGCGTTCGGGCCCTGTTCCCCGGTGAGGGCGCCGGCGAGGCCGAGGACGATGACGATGACCGGCTTCACGAGGATGACGGCGATCATGATGCCGGCCCAGCGGCGGACGTGGCCCCAGAGGTTGCGGTCGACGAGTCCCGAGTAGACGACGACGCCGAGGAGGGCGCCGACGTAGAGGAGGGCTGCGCGGATGAAGAGTTCGAGGAAGAGGATGCCGGCGGCGAGGACGGTGACGAGGGAGACGACGATCAGCATGATCGGGCCGCCGCCGATGTCGTTGCCCTTCTTGAGGGCCTCGGAGAAGGAGCCGAAGAAGACGTCGGTCTGGCCGCCGGTGGCGGAGGCGATGACCTCGGTGACGCCGTCGGTGGCGGAGACGACGGTGTAGAGGATCAGGGGGGTGAAGGCGGAGGCCAGGACGGTGAGCCAGAGGAAGCCGATGGCCTCGGAGAGGGCGGTGGTGAGGGGGACGCCGCGGACGGCACGCTTGGCGACGGCGAAGAGCCACAGGACGAGCGTGAGGATGGTGGAGGCGGCGAAGACGACGGCGTACTGCTTGAGGAAGGCGGCGTTGGTGAAGTCGACGTTGGCGCTGCCGTTGACCGCTTCGCTGAGTTTGGTGACGATCCAGGCGGCGGCGTCGGCGCAGCCCTTGGCGAGGGAGGCGAGGGGGTTGAGGGCGTCGGCCGGGTCGCTGGGCCCGAGGCCCGTACGGGGGGCTCCGCCTTCGCCGCGCTCGCAGTACTCCCTGGCGGGCCCGGCGATCAGCGAGCACGGGTCCTTGCTCCCGGTCGGCGAGGGAGCGGGAGTCTGGGTCGGGTCCGGCGCGGCCATCGCCTGTGCCGCGAGGAGCACGACCGCGGTCTGGACGGACGCGGTGATCGCACCGATCTTTCGGAGCGAGGGTCGCTTGCTACCGGGCATAGGTGAACCCTCCGAATCCGGTGACCGCGCTGCCGATTTCGTCAGAGGTGGAGACGGGGACGTCGCCGGTGACCGGCGTGGGGCCATCCTTCTGCGAGGTTTCGACCACTTTCCAGTCCGAGCCGTTCCACTTGAGAGCCATCGAGATCGTGAACCAGCTGCTGGTGACGGGACGCGTGGACTTGTCGCCGGTCAGGCCGAACATGCCGATGCACCACACGTCGACTGACGCGGCTCCGGAGGAGAACGTCTTGACCGTGGCGCCGGCTGGGACGGTGCGGTTGACGAACGTGGAACCGGTGGGGGCCAAGCCGTCCTTGGTGAGACCGATCTGGGCGAGCAGGCCCGCGGAGTAGTCGGCATCGAAGGCGGCCTGCAGTCTCGTGCGGCTGCTCTCTTCCGCGATGGCATCCACGATCGCATGGCGCCGCGCCGGATTGAACATTCCGTCGGAGCCCAGGGCGACGGCGTAGTTGGCGGCCGCCGACTGGGCGCCCTGTTCGTCGTGGGCGAAGCCCTTCGGGATGCCCGCGGTCTTGCCGGTGACCGGGTCCGTGCCCGTGGCGGCGGTGGAGGCGGCGGCCGGGGCGTCGTCGGAGGGGCGGTCGTCGGCGGTGTCGGGGGTCTGGTTGGCGAAGGCGATGGCGGCGACGAGGAGGACCACCACGCCGACCACGGTGACCAGGCTGCGGGGGGCGCGGGAGGTGCGGCGGGCGGGGCCGTAGGGGTCGGCGGGGGCTTCGGGGAGGCGGGTGCGGGTCTGGCCCGTGCCGCCGATCTCGCCGTGGCCGGCCGCGCCGCCGTACCGGTCGTCGTTGCTCATTGGGTTTCCGCCCCCTCCGCGTCGTACGACGGTAGCGCTGGTTCCCGCGTGGATGCGGTGCGGTGAGTCCTCATCAGGTCGGGGCCACCGCTGGTCGGTCGGGTCAGACGGCCATTCCGTAGACGATCGTGAAGAGCGTGCCGAGGGAGCCGATGATGAACACGCCCGTGAGGCCGGCCACGATCAGGCCCTTGCCCTGTTCCGCGCTGAACGTGTCGCGCAGGGCGGTCGCGCCGATGCGCTGTTTGGCGGCGCCCCAGATGGCGATGCCGAGGCAGAGGAGGATCGCCACGGCCATGACCACCTCGATCATGACCTTCGCTTCGTTGCCGAGACTGCCGAACGGCCCCCAGTTCGGGGCGATTCCGCCGATGATGGTGGTGATGTCGCCCTTTTCGGCTGCCAGGATCATGTAACTCACCGCCCCTGTATGGGTAGTTCCGGATGCCCGCTGCCCGACGGCAGGGGTCACGCACTATCTTCGCTGATGAAACCGCCGTCGTCGTCGACTTGTCGGCTCTCTTTACCCGATCTCGCGGCCCGCGACCGGGTTCCGCGCTCTGACCTGGGTCGGGCTGCCGTCCGTACGCAAGAACGTGCGGTCACTCTGTGTATCACGGGGGGTGACGCCGGGCAATGATTGTCCTCTCGGCATACGGGGGGCGGGGTCAGGGGCCGCCGTTCGGAGCAGCGGGGCCGCGTGTCGTTGGGCCGACCCGCTGACATATGTCCGACATTCCGTCAGCCATCCGGCCGGGCCCCGGGTTGCGGGCGAAGCTCCACGTCGTCAGGTGGTACGACGTGGGGAGCGGCGGATGGGTTCCGTGTGCGGGGCGGTGCGGAGGTGGTCACCCCTGCCGGGGCCGTCGTCGAGACCTCGTGTCCGCCGTCGCCGAACCGCACACCCGGGCGGTGCCGCGGGCACCCGTCTCCCGAACCGCCGGGGCCGCGGCGTTGTCAGTGGGCTGCGGCAGGCTGGAAGGATGACGACTACCTGGACTCTTGCGGATCTCGAGGCGGCCATCAGGGCGGGATGGTCCGCCGACACCACCGAGCCGACCGACATCAGCCGGGTGCCGTGGACTTCGGAGAATCCGGCCTGGGGGCAGTGTGACATCACCGCTCTGGTCGTGCAGGACCTCGTGGGTGGTGACCTGGTGCTGGGCGAGGTATTCCACGAGGGCCGGCAGGAGGGCTACCACTGGTGGAACCTGCTGCCCGGAGGCATCCGCGTCGACCTGACGAGGGACCAGTTCCGGCGGGGTGAGACGGTCACGCCCGGACGGGTGGTGAAACGGCCGGGCGGGCGGCTGAGCCGGCGCTGGGAGGAGTACCAGCTGCTGCGGCAGCGGGTGATCGACAAGCTGGGACCGCTGCCGGGGGTGATGGTGACTGGGGACGGGCGGCGCCTGGCCTACACGGACTTCGGGGGGCCGGGCGTGCCGCTGCTGGCGCTGCACGGGCACTTCGGGGCGGGAACCGGATTCGAGCGGCTGGCCGGGGAGGTGGGCCCGGCGTGGCGGGTGATCGCGCCGGACCAGCGCGGGCACGGGGATTCCGACCGGGCGGGGGAGTACACGCGGGACGGGTACGTCGCGGACGCGGCCGCGCTGCTGGAGCACGTGGGCTTGGGGCCGGCGGTGGTACTGGGGCATTCGCTGGGCGGGGTCAACGCCTACCAGCTGGCCGCGCGGCGGCCCGATCTCGTGCGGGCGGTGATCGTCGAGGACATCGGGGCGGTGGTCGACGGCGACCTGTCGTTCGCGCGCGCCTGGCCGCGGCGGGCCGCGACCCGCGCCGGGTTCCTGGCCGGGGTGGGGAGCGCGGCGCCGCATCTGGAGGGGGCGCTGCGGGAGCATCCGGACGGGTGGGGCACCGCGTTCGAGGTGGAGGACATGGTGGCGTCGCAGCAGGCGCTGAACGGCGACCACTGGGAGGACTGGCTGCGGGTGGAGAGCCCGACGCTCCTGGTGCGGGGGGACCGGAGCGGTGTGCTGTCGGCGGAGCACGCGCGGGAGATGACGGTACGGAGGGCGGGGGTGCGGCTGGTGGAACTGCCGACGGGACACGCGGTGCGGGAGGGGGATCCGGAGGGGTACTTCGCCGCGGTGCGGGGCTTTCTGGCGCGGGTGGCCGGCGGCCAGGGGGCCGCTGTCTGATCGCTCGTCGGGAGGGTCGGCGAGGCCGGCCCGACCGCCGGTCGGGCGGGGCGGCCGGTGTCGGGCTGCCGGGGCGGCGGTTTCGCGGTCCGGGTGGAGTCCGGGCGGTTGGCCGGTGGTGCTGTCGGGAGAGTGATCGCCGGAGACCGGATTACCGGGCGGCGCCCCTGTCCGCTGCGTCGTCCGGACGCCGGTCCCGAGGCCGGTCGGGCGTGCGCCGGGCGGGCGGTGTCGAGGCGTCGGGGGTGGGCGGTACGGGTGCGTCGCCCGCCGGGGCGGCGTTTCTGGGGGGTGGTGGGGTTCGTAGGGTGTTCGTGGGCTGTGCGGTGGCTGTGACGCGGGTCACGGGAACTCGGTCGTGGGTGCCGGACAGCCGACAGGAGTGACCACAGAGATGCGAACTCGGGTGCGGTCCGGGGATCCGGACGCCTATGCGGAGTTGTTCGACAGCTACTCCCGCACCCTCTACAACCATGCCTTCCGGATGACGGGGGACTGGGCTGTCGCTGAGGACGTCATGTCGGCGGCCTTCATGGAGGCGTGGCGGCTGCGCGGCACGGTCGATCCGGAGGGCGGATCCCTCCGGCCCTGGCTCCTGGGGATCACCACGAACCTGGCCCGCAACCACTGCCGCAGCCCTCGCCCCGCACCGAACCCGTCATCGTCCTGGGC
>NZ_JBHYMC010000109.1:0-10707 GCF_042742535.1 Streptomyces sp. NPDC058880 | reverse complement strand
CCCCCTTCCCGGGGCGCGGCCCGCAGTCGTGTCACGGCCTCACGCCGTCAGTCCTCCTCCGCCCGTCCCGCCCCGAGGTGGCCGAGACCGGTGCGGGCGGTGGTGGGGATGCGGCCCAGCCGGCCCGCCTGGAAGTCGTCGAAGGCCTGCTGGAGCTCGTGCCTGCTGTTCATGACGAACGGCCCGTAGTGCGCCATCGGCTCCCGGATCGGACGCCCGCCGAGGAGGACGATCTCCAGGTCGGGTGCGTGGGAGTCCTGCGACTCGTCCGCCCGCACCGTGAGCGATCCGCCCTCGCCGAAGACCGCCGTCTGCCCGGTGTGGACGGGCCTGCGGTCCTCGCCGACCGACCCGCGGCCGGCCATCACGTACGCCAGGGCGTTGAAGTCCTCGCGCCACGGCAGGGTGATCTGCCCACCCGGCGCGACGGTCGCGTGGATCATCGTGATGGGCGTGTGGGTGATCCCCGGGCCCTCGTGGCCGTCCAGCTCACCGGCGATCACCCGGAGCAGGGAGCCGCCGTCCGGGGTGGACAGCAGGGTGACCTTGCCGCCGCCGATGTCCTGGTAGCGCGGGGGCATCATCTTGTCCGAGGCCGGCAGGTTCACCCACAGCTGGAGGCCGTGGAAGAGCCCGCCGCTGACGACGAGCGACTCCGGCGGGGCCTCGATGTGCAGCAGGCCCGAACCGGCGGTCATCCACTGGGTGTCGCCGCCGTTGATGACTCCGCCGCCGCCGTTGCTGTCCTGGTGGACGAAGGTGCCGTCGATCAGGTACGTGACGGTCTCGAAGCCGCGGTGCGGATGCCACGGGGTGCCCTTCGGCTCGCCCGGCGCGTACTCCACCTCGCCCATCTGGTCCATCATGATGAACGGGTCCAGGTACTGGTAGTTGATCCCGGCGAACGCGCGGCGCACCGGGAATCCCTCACCCTCGAACCCACTCGGTGCGGTGACGACGGCCAGCACCTTGCGCGGGACGGCGGCCTGGGGCTGGGCCACGCGCGGAAGCGTCAACGGGTTCTCAACAGTCACTGCGGGCATGGTCAGGACCTCCTTCTGATCCGAGTTTAGTTGAAACTCGAACTTTCTGCCACCGGTCAGAACGCGGACCCCCCGTCCTCCATTCCCGGAGCGGCAACCCGCCCCGGCGACACACGGTCCGTGACACGCAACCGACACAGGGTGGCCTGAAGATCACGATCCACTTCCGGCACCCGATGCCTCGCCCTTCACACCCGCACACCTTGATAGAACTGACGTCCACGGCGACACGACGATCTCGAAGACACCACGGGGGAGACGATGGGTTTCGACGAGGAATGGGCCCAACTGCGCGCGGAGGCGACGGAGCGTCAGAACCCCGCCATGCGCCTGAACCAGCTCGCCGCACCGGACGGCGGCGGCGGAGGCGGAGGCGGCGGCTCGGCCGACTTCGGCAGCGACGAGTCGAAGAAGAAGATCGCATCCGGAAAGCTCGGCGGCGAGGTCAGGACGCAGACGGAGACCGCCGCCAAGAAGGCCGACGAGGAGACGGCCTCCGCCATCACCGCCTTCTCGGGCTGGGACACGGCGGCGGGCCTGAAGACGGTCGAGACGACCTGGGACAACCAGGTCAAGAACCTGCTGAGCCGCCTGGCCACGGAGTCCCACAACCTGGCCGTCACACGGCGGATGTTCCTGGGTCAGGACAACGAGATCTACAACGGCTTCCGCCCGCTGCTGAAGCCCGCGCCCGAGCCGGGCGTCGAGGCATACCGCTGAGAGGGGAGCAGTAGACCATGGGACTCACCTACAAGAAGGTCATGTCGACCCAGTACGACAAGCTCACCGCCGCGGCGAAGGCCTGGGACGACATGGCGAGCGACTTCAAGAAGGCGGAATCGGCCTACGCGGCGGCCACCCAGGGGCTGGCGCAGGGCAACACCACCTGGCAGGGCATAGCCCAGGGTGCCGCCTACACGAACTTCGCGGGCACGCAGTACGAGTACGGGGCCGCGCAGACGCAGGCGAAGGCCGTCGCAAACCTGCTGCGGGACGCGCACGGGCAGTTCACGGAGCTGAAGCAGCGACTGGAGTCGGTGGTCGCGGACGCCCGCAAGGCGAAGATGGCCGTCGACGACGAGGGCAACGTCCGCCCCGACCTGACCGCCCAGGAACGCTACGCGTACGTCCACGACCCCGACGGCCAGAAGCTGCTCGGGGAGTGGAACAAGGCGGCCAACGACTGGGCCGACCAGATCAAGAAGTACGTCAAGGCCTTCGAGGACGCCGACGCCGGCGTGAAGCTGGCCCTCGCGGGCGCCGTGAAGGACAGCAACAAGGACGCCATCACGGGCAAGGACGCCACGCGGAACGGCTTCAACGCGGACGCCAAGAGCGACATCGAGGAATACGAGCTGGAGTACGTCAAGGACGTCGCCACCCGGCTCAACAGCGGCGCGCCCGTACCGAACGCCGAGGTCGAGGCGTTCAACCGCATCATGCGCGACAACAGCAACCCGGCTTTCAAGCATCACACGGAGTTCGGCCGGGACTTCGTGGGCGTGCTGGGCGCCGAAGGCACGATCAAGCTGGCCAACACGCTCAACAACGTCGCGCACTCGGGTGATTCCGGCCGCAAGGGCCTCTACGGCGACACCAACAAGTCACTGGCCAACACCCTCGCCAACGCCACACAGATGGTCTTCGTCGAAGGGCAGAAGAACCCTGCCTACGGCACCAAGGAGTACCAGCAGGCGTTCGAGAAGTGGTCGAAGACCCCGGACGCGAAGTTCTACAACGACTTCATGGCCGACCTGAAGAAGGCGGGCCTCGACAGGTTCGACCTGGACGTAGCGGCCGACAAGGCCCCCATGACACGCGGCCAGGGCCAGGAGATCCGCGGCTACCAGGGACTGGTCACCCTCATGCAGCAGGGCGACGGCTACTCGCCCCAGTTCCTCGGCGACCTCACGGACCAGATGATCGACGCCGAGAAGAAGGACAAGGACGTCTGGGACCTGCACGGCAAGTTCGAGGGCAGCAAGGACGGCTGGTTCAAGAACGATCCGGTCGACGCAACGCTGGGGATCATGAGCCGCGACCCCGCGACGGCGACCGGATACCTCGACCCGAACGCCGACGGCGACAAGAACCGCCTGGAACACCTGCTGACGGAGCGCGACTGGAACATCGTCAACACCGTCGACTGGCGCGGCAACATCGAGATCTCCGGCTCCGACACCTTCGACAAGGACGTCCGGGCCGGCCTGGGCCTCGCCCTCGAAGCCGCCACCACCGGACGCCCGCCGGGATCGCCGGGCGAGGAACTCGGCCGCCACAGCGAGGCCGAGGCCCGCATCATGCACGACACGATCAACCTGCTCGACTACGGCGACGCGGAGGGCAAGGAGGGCAAGTCGGACCGCACCGGCAAAGCGGACGAGCTGCTCAAGAAGGAGGAGTTCGCCAACATGCGGGATCCCTTGGCACGGGCGTTGGTCACCTACACGCAGGACACCGGGGACATCCTCGCGGGCGACGGTACCGGTGGCCGAGTCGGAAAGAACGACGAATATGCGCACGGGGACGAGTCGCAGATCCAGAACAGCCGAACCAGCGTTCTGCGTTTCATGCGAGGAGTTTCCGACGTCCCCGAGGGCGAGGAGCCCAAGAACTTCAACATGCTGTATCAGGCTCAACTCGGCTACATGGCAGAGCAGCTCGCGTCCGAGACGTATCCCAACGGCGACGCGATCACGCCTCGCGCGCAGAAGATCGGCGAGGTCTACGGCAGCATGACCGCGCTGGGCGGAGACCTCCGCATCGGGCAGCTCGAAGCTCAGGTCTCAGATGCCAGCAACAAGCGATTCTACGGCTACCACGTCGGAGGCGGTCTGATCACCGGGATCCCCGTCATCGGCGATATGGCACAGCGCACGGTCGATATCGGACTCAACGAATGGCTTTCCGCAGTCACAGCGGAGAAGGGATTGGTGGCCAGGGAGGACCGGGCTACGCGGAACGACGCCGCCCAGGACGCACTCGACACCTTCTTCGAGAACTGGCACACGCAGCAGCCCGGCGGTGCTTCCGAAGGTGTGACCAACGTGGCGAAGGGTGAGGCTCAGCAGAGCTACAACGCCGGTCGCAGCAACACCATCGATGCTCTCAAGGCACGCGTCTAAAGCAGACAGAACCAGCCCGGAAGCAGGATCAAGGCATGAAGAACAAGAAGGCGATCGCCGCCGTCGCGAGCTGCACGGGTCTGTCAGTCCTCGCCGGGCTGTTCCTGTGGTGGGACACGAATGTGTTCGCCACCGCTGAACTGTGCGCGGGGAAGGTGGACGGCGGGCAGGCCGAGTCGGTCCTCGACACGCGCGGCCGTATCGCGGACGACGGGAAGAAACGCTCCGGAGAGAACACACGGTTTTCCTGCACAGTGAGCCGTACCAGCGGGATCACGGGGGCCGAGGAGCTGGAGATGGTGGTGAGCACCGACGTGGACACATCGGATTTCCAGTTCAATACGCACGTCTGGAAGAACGCCTCCAGCATGTCCTTCCTGTCGGGAGAATTCACCGGGGCGGTCTCCGGGACCCGGGGCTGGGTACTGCTGCCCGAGCAGTGCCGGAAGGAGGTCGCGGCCGTCGTGTGGGGCATACCCGAGGATTCCGACCAGGTTCCCTTTGTCCAGGCAGAACTCAAACAGGGAACAGTGGATCCCCAGAAGCTCGCGAGCATGCTTGCGGACACCGCGCGGAGGGTCGCATCCACTGCCGGATGCACCACCGACGCACCGGAGCAGATCCCGGAAGTGCAGCGGCCGACCGGCCCGGAGGCGATCACAGCCGATTCGGTTTGCCGAATCCCCGACTTCCGGCTGCCCGACAGTGCCGTGGCCAAGGACGCCGCACAGCTCGAACAGCAACGCACCAGCGGAGCGCATAAAGGCTCCTGGGCCTGCAACCTGTACCTGCCCGGTGAGGCCGCAGCCCAGCTGTCATTCGCTTCCAGCCTCGACCCGGGCATCGTCAGCGAGGGTTTGAAGGCAGGCCGCGAGTTCACCGCGCTGCCTGACGGCACGGGTGTGGCTGACGGGTCGCGTCGGGCCATCCTGAAGTGCGGAACCAAGGACGTTTACTTCGGCGTGCGCTGGGACTACGTCTACGCCAAGACGCTCAAGGACACGTATCGGTCGGGCCAGGCCGCCCAGGACGTCTTCCAGGCCTTCGTCGACGCCGCCGGAAAGCAGCACGGCTGCCCTGCCGTGAAGTTCCCGCGCGGCTGACCGGCCCCGCAGGACCCACCGACGACGGTTCGGCACGGGTCCCGCCCGTGCGGTGCGATGATCTTCCGTCCTTTCAATGCCAGCCAGAAGGAGAGACATGACCACCGACGCAGCGGACCGGCCAACGCCCGATCCCGCGGCCGCCTCACCGGCGCGCTCCGAGGAGCCGCGGCGGGCAGGACGCATCGAGGGGTGGTCGATCGTTTGGATGCTCCTGGCCATGGCCGTCTGGGGATGGTTCCTCTTCCTGATGCTCGCCGACTACGGCCCCGAGTACGGCAGCAGGCCCGAGTGCCGGGGCCCGCTGGTCGGCCCGCTGTCCGAGGACCGCTCGTGCCGCGACGCGCTGCGCGAGTGGCCCGCGCTGCTGGGGATCCTCGCGCTGGCCTCCATAGCGACCGTCGTCGCGGCGGCGACCACGGTTTACGCCAAGGTCCTCGACCGCCTCGAAGGCCGCGACTGGACCATCGGACGGCCGTAGGACTGGGACCCGCAGCACTATGCGGTGCTCCGTCGCCGCAGTCAGCGGCGGCGGCGCGCCGCCGGCCCGGAGCCAGCCCGGATCGGCGGGGGCCGCAGGGTCCGCAGGGCGACCGTGCCCAGCGCGACCAGACTCGCGGTCACGGCCAGGAGCAGGACCGCGTCGAGCGCGTCCTCCTTCTGGTGGACGCCCAGCACGGTCGTCCGTACGTGCTTCGTCGCACCCTCCGTGCCGCGCGGCCAGTCGACGCTCACCGCCTCGGGGAGCACGTGCCGGTCGTCCGGGACGAACGTGCTGTAGCAGCTCGTGGTCACTCCCTTGCCCGTGGCCCGCTCGTGACAGCTCACGGCGGTCAGCAGGCCGGGGGTCCCCGTCCAGCCCAGGGCGGCGGTGGCCAGTACGCCGGTGAGGGGCGCCGTCAAGAAGGACACCAGGGCGCAGACGACGCACAGTACGCGCCCCTGCCACGGCCACTCCGCTGCCGTACGGCTGCCCAATCCGGCCATCGCCCACCTCCGCCGATCCCGCCCGCAGCCGGATCCTCGCAGGGCGGCGGGTACGGAGGCGCTGCCGGGTACCGGCAGTCTTCGGCGTCCGTGGCGGCCACGCGGGCCTACGTGCGGGTGCGGACCGGGCGGCCGGCCGGACGGACGGCTCCCGGCCGTCGGCGCAGCCAGGGCGTCTAGCCGTACATGCGGCGCATCGCGAAGTCGACCATCTGCTCGACCGCCTTCGCGTCGAAGACCATCCGGTGGTCGCCCTCCATGTCGAGGACGAAGCCGTACCCGGTCGGCAGCAGGTCGATCACCTCGGCGCCGGTGATCACGAAGTACTTGGACTCCTTGCCGGCGTACCGGCGCAGCTCCTTCAGCGTGGAGAACATGGGGATGACCGGGTGCTGCGTGTTGTGCAACGCCAGGAAGCCCGGGGTTTCACCGCGCGGGCAGTAGACCTTCGACGTCGCGAAGATCTGCTGGAAGTCCTCGGCGGCGAGCTGACCGGTGGTGAAGGCACGTACGGCGTCCGTGAGTGACGGCGGGGACGGCTCCGGGTACAGCGGCGGCGTCTGCTGCGCGTAGCCCTGCTGCGGCGGAGGCTGCTGCGCGTAGCCCTGCTGCTGGGCGCCCGGGTTCTGGTCGTAGCCGTACATGGGCCGAAGCCTACCGAGCGCCTGCAGCCGTACCGGCCGGTACCGGCCACCGATCCCCTGCGGGGTGCGGTCAGCAGCCCTTCAGCGCGGCCACGAAGGGCCCCCAGGCCGCGGCGCTGACCACGACCACCCCGCCGTCGGGCCGCTTGGAGTCCCGGACGGGGACCACCCCGCTGGCGCCGTCCGCCACCTCGACGCACTCACCGCCACTGCCATTGCTGAAGCTGCTCTTGCGCCAGCGGGCCGACGTCAAGTCAATTTTGATGCTTGCCATTTCGGAAGTCCTCTGCAACTGCATCGATCCTGGCCAGGGATGCCTCAGGTGACAGCGCGGCGGCCCTGAGCAGATCGTACGACCTGCGGTAGTCCTTAACGAGGGCCGGAAAATCGATGAGCTGGCCACTGTGGAGACCTTCCGTGTACACCACGGGCGGCGCATCCGGGAACGTCATGAGCCTGATCATGCCCATCATCATCGGGTGGGCAGCCACGGTTTCCGGAAGGAGCTGCAAAACGCTCTGCGTAGAGCGGACCACGTTCGCGATGTGCTCCAGCTGATCCGCCATCTCCTCGGGCGAAAGCAGCGCGTTACGCATCAGCGACCCGTTCAAGATCGCCCAAAAGGCAGGGCGATCCTCGCGGTCCCAGAGCTTCGCGCGCTCCATACGCGCCTTGATCTGCGTCTCCACGACAGCTGGCCGAAGCCATGGCAGCGACGTGCGCACGACCGCCCTGGCGTACGGCTCCGTCTGCAACAGTCCAGGAATGATCATCGGCGCCCAGTCCTCGATCGTCTCGGCGAACGGCTCCATCTCCGCGACGTCCGCGAAGTACTCCGCATGTCCGGACTGCTTCGCCCGCCGTGCATCTTCACAACGGCGCTCGAAAAAGCCGTCCGTCCCCAGCCGCACGTCCACGTGCCGGGCCAGGTCCGGCGGCATCCGACGCTCCCCGCGCTCGATCTGGCTCAGGAACGGCACGCCCCTGAAGCTGCCCTCGGCCAGCTGGTCGAGCGTGAGCCCGGCGGCCTCCCGCTTGTAGCGGAGTTCCGCTCCGTAGAACGACGGCACGTTCGCCGATGCGTCCGGGTCCTTGCGAGCCGGCACAACCCACCACCGCCATTTGCCACTTGTCCAGCGCAACCGGAAACCCTTCCCAAGGTACGCGGCAGGGCGCCAGCCTGTGAGGGCTTCGTCACACTCCGCCACGGAAGGGTTCGTCATGAGCGACCACCCCCACGACCGCGAGGCCGTCGCGGCCCTCGACGCGCTGCGCGGCGCGCTCGCCGCGCACGGGATCACCCTGCCCTCGCTGGACCTGCACCTGCCCTCCTACGCCGGGCGGTACGGCACGCCACCCCTGATCACCCTCGGCAACTGCAGCGCCACCACCGCGCAGCGGATCGCCTCCGCACTGGCGAAGCGGTGAACGAACTCATCATCCGGCTGCTCGCCACGCCCCAGGCGGCCCCCGTGCTGCGGCACGCCGTGCGGGAGCACCTCGGCCCGGAGTCCGGCGACGCCCAGCTGTGCGTCACCGAGCTGCTGGCCAACGTCGTCCGCCACCTCGGCGAGGGCACGCCCGTCACCCTGCGGATCAGCGGAAGGGCAACCCGTACGCGGGTCGAGCTCACCGATCCCGCGCCGGGGGTCCGGCCCGTACGACGGGAGGCTGCCGGGGACGAGGAGTCCGGGCGCGGGCTCGCCCTGCTCGACGCCCTGGCCGCGCGATGGGGGGTCACACAGGGGCGCGGCACCAAGACGGTGTGGTGCGAGCTTGACCCTGGTCACAGTCGGCACGGAAGGGTTGCCGTTATTACCGACGGGTAGCATCATGTTGTTACCGATTGGTATGTACGAGGAACCTGTCTCCCCGAGCCTTAACGGAGCCGTCGCCATGGGGCACTACAAGTCGAATCTCCGCGACATCGAGTTCAACCTCTTCGAGGTGCTCGGCCGCGACCAGCACTACGGCACCGGTCCGTTCGAGGAGATGGACACCGAGACCGCCAAGAGCGTCCTGTCCGAGATAGCCCGCCTCGCCGAGAACGAGCTGGCCGAGTCCTTCGCGGACGCCGACCGCAACCCGCCCGTCTTCGACCCGGAGACCAACACGGCGCCGGTCCCGGCCTCCTTCAAGAAGAGCTACAAGGCCTTCATGGACTCCGAGTACTGGCGTCTGGGCATCCCGGAGGAGATCGGCGGCACCGTCTCCCCGCGCTCCCTCGTCTGGGCCTACGCGGAGCTCCTGCTCGGCTCGAACCCGGCCGTGTGGATGTACTCCTCCGGCCCGGCCTTCGCCGGCGTCCTCCACGAGGAGGGCAACGAGGCGCAGAAGAAGATCGCGCAGATCGCCGTCGAGAAGCGCTGGGGCTCCACCATGGTCCTCACCGAGCCGGACGCCGGTTCGGACGTGGGCGCCGGCCGCACCAAGGCCATCCAGCAGGAGGACGGCTCCTGGCACATCGAGGGCGTGAAGCGCTTCATCACCTCCGGTGAGCACGACATGGAGGAGAACATCCTCCACTACGTCCTCGCCCGCCCCGAGGGCCACGGCCCCGGCACCAAGGGCCTGTCCCTCTTCCTCGTCCCGAAGTTCCACTTCGACTGGGAGACCGGCGAGCTGGGCGAGCGCAACGGCGTGTACGCCACGAACGTCGAGCACAAGATGGGCCTCAAGGCCTCCAACACGTGCGAGATGACCTTCGGCGACCAGCACCCCGCCAAGGGCTGGCTGATCGGCGACAAGCACGACGGCATCCGCCAGATGTTCATGATCATCGAGTTCGCCCGCATGATGGTCGGCACGAAGGCCATCGCGACGCTCTCGACGGGCTACCTGAACGCCCTGGAGTACGCCAAGGAGCGCGTGCAGGGCCCGGACCTGGCGAACTTCATGGACAAGACCGCGCCCAAGGTCACCATCACCCACCACCCCGACGTGCGCCGCTCGCTGATGACGCAGAAGGCGTACGCCGAGGGCATGCGCGCCCTCGTCCTCTACACCGCGACCGTCCAGGACGAGATCCAGGTCAAGCAGGCCGCGGGCGAGGACGCCTCCTCCCTCGTCGGCCTGAACGACCTGCTCCTGCCGATCGTCAAGGGCTACGGCTCGGAGAAGTCCTACGAGCAGCTCGCGCAGTCCCTGCAGACCTTCGGCGGCTCCGGCTACCTGCAGGAGTACCCGATCGAGCAGTACATCCGCGACGCCAAGATCGACACCCTGTACGAGGGCACCACGGCCATCCAGGGCCAGGACTTCTTCTTCCGGAAGATCGTCCGCGACCAGGGCGCCTCGCTGAACATCCTCTCCGAGACGATCAAGAAGTTCCTGGCCGAGGCCGTCGGGGGCGAGGAGCTGGCCGGCGCCCGCGACGCGCTCGCCAAGGCCGCCGTGGACCTGGAGGCCATCGTCGGCCAGATGATCGTCGACCTCACCGCCACCGGCGAGGACGTCAAGAACATCTACAAGGTCGGCCAGAACACCACCCGCCTGCTGATGGCCTCCGGCGATGTGGTCGTCGGATACCTCCTGCTCAAGGGCGCCGCCGTGGCCGCCGAGAAGCTCGCGACGGCCTCCGCCAAGGACGTCCCCTTCTACACCGGCAAGATCGCCGCCGCGAAGTTCTTCGCCGCCGAGGTCCTCCCGGGCGTCTCCGTCCAGCGCCAGCTGGCCGAGGCCGTCGACAACTCCCTCATGGAGCTCGACGAGGCCGCCTTCTAAGGCACCCCGCCCCGCCCGCAGCACCGCAGCACCACTGCGCCGCACCCGCACAGCGGCCGGGTCCCCGCAGGGGGACCCGGCC
>NZ_JBHYMC010000108.1:0-11166 GCF_042742535.1 Streptomyces sp. NPDC058880 | reverse complement strand
GAACGACAACCCCGCCGTCAACGGCGAGAAATCCAAAACCTCCTGCAGATACAGCGTCATCAGGAACACCAAACTGGTCTCCGTCAAAAACGCAATCAGACCAGCAACATTCCCCCACGCCACCGTCCGCTTCTTCAACACACTCACCGGCACCAACGGAGCCGACGACCTCGACTCCACCGCATAGAACACCACCAACAACACCACACCAGCCGCCAGCCAACCCCACGCCGACGGAGCACCCCAACCACGCTCACCCGCCTGCGTCAACCCATAAACCAACGCCAGCAGACCCAACGTCACCGCCGTCGCACCCGGAACATCCAACCTCGGACGCACATCCGGACGCGACTCACGAATCACCGTCGGCGCAATCACCAACACCACCAGAGCAACCGGCACATTGATGAAGAACGCCCACCGCCACGACAGCAGATCCGTCAACACACCACCCAAAATCGCACCCGTGGTGAACCCCGCCGACATCAACGCACCATTCAGCCCCAACGCCTTCTCCCGCAACGGACCCTCAGGAAACGACGTCGTCAACAACGACAGACCAGCAGGCGTCACCGCCGCCGTCGCAAGACCCTGAAACACCCGCGCCACAATCAACATCTCAGGCGACGTCGCCAAACCACCCACCAACGACGACACACCCAAAACCGCCAGACCCACCAGGAACAGCCGACGCCGCCCAAACAGATCCGCCACCCGACCAAACAACAACGTGAAACCCGCAGCACACAACGCAAACGACGTCGCGATCCACTGCAGATTCGACAACGAGAACCCAAGCCCGTCACCGATCACCGGCAACGCCACATTCAGGATCGAAAAATCCACCGCCAGCATGAACTGCGCCACCAGCAACACCACAAGCACCAACCTCAGGCGCCCATCCAAACGAACAGGCCCCTCCCCCCCACCCGCATCAACCCGCGCACCCTCAACAACCGACATCGCCAGACTCCCTTTCGATCACGCGACGGCGTGTTGCGTCGCGCCATCGACTCTGGACCGGTCGGGAAGGGTTACCCAGCCCCCTGGCTGTGCTGGCGCCGCGCAAGCTAGCACTCCCAGGGCCACCTTCCGGGGCGACGTCCGGCGCCTTCCCCCGGCACACTGGAAGGCATGGACACACCGACCGCTCTGGGAGAGTTCCTCCGCACCCGTCGCGCCCAGCTCCAGCCCGAGGACGTCGGGCTACCGTCCCACGGCACCCGTCGGCGCGTGCCCGGGCTGCGACGCGAGGAGCTCGCCCTGCTGGCCGGCGTGAGCATCACGTACTACACGCACCTGGAGCAGGGTCAGAGCACGAACGCCTCCGACAGCGTCCTCGACGCACTGGCCCGGGCGCTGCGCCTGACCCCGGACGAGCACGCGCACCTGCACAACCTGGCCCGGCCGCCGCGCGCCAAGCGGGCCCCCTCGCCCCGCCCCGAGTACGCCCGCGACACCACGCGCCGGCTGATCGGCGCGATGCCCCAGGTGCCCGCCGTCGTCCTGGACGGCCGCAACAACGTGCTCGCCTGGAATCGGCTGGGGCACGCCCTGCTCGCCGGGCACCTGGACTTCGTGAGCCCCGACGATCCCGCCGTACGCCCGAACCTCACGCGGATGCTGTTCCTCGACCCGCACACCCGGGAGCTGTACACGGACTGGAAGGGCGAGGCCCGGGTCGCGCTTGCGGCACTGCGCCTGGTCGCGGGACGCAATCCCGAGGACCGTGCGCTGGCCGAGCTGATCGGATCGCTCATGCTGCAGAGCCCGGACTTCGCCTCGCTGTGGTCGAAGCATCCGGTGCGGGACTGCACGGTCGGGACGAAGACCCTGCACCATCCTGTGGTGGGCCCGCTGACCCTCGACTTCGAGAACCTGCACCTCACCGACGGCACCAACCACCGGATGCTGCTCTACAGCGCCCCCGAGTCCTCCCCCTCGGACGCGGCACTGCGCATGCTGGCGAGCCTGACCGCCGGCGCGGCGGCCGGTGCGGGCCGGGGTACGCCGGAGCCCGCGCCGGCTGATGCCGACGCGGGCGGTGAGCGGTAGGGCGGCGGGCCGGCGGGTCAGTCCCGGACGGACGCGCTGACCGGGGTGCGGTCGCCGGGCGGTTCGTGGGCCGGGGCCGGTGCGGCCGGCGTACGAGGCCTGGCGCGGCCGAAGCGGCGCATGGCCGGCATCTCGACGAAGCGGAACAGGAGCCAGCCGCCGAGCAGCGAGGCGGTGAAGAAGCCGGCGATCACCAGCAGGGCCACCGGAACGCTGTAGGTGTGCTCACCCAGGAGCGAGCGCAGGTAGAAGATCGTGACGCCCTGGACGAGGTAGAAGCCGAAGGAGACCTCGCCGAGCCAGACCATGGGCCGGCTGCGCAGGAAGGTCTGGCGGCCCTGGACGTCGGCGTTGGCGGTGGCCCCGATCAGCGCGGCGACGGGGACGATCGTGGCGACGACGAATCCGTACTGGAACGGAGCGACGAGCGCGGCGGCGTAGCCGAGGACGGTCAGGACCAGGGATACGGCGAAGCCGACGCGGCGCGGCCACAGTCCCGCGAGGACGATGCGGGCGAGCAGGATGCCGAGCACGAACTCGAAGAGGCGGCCGGCGGGCAGCAGGTAGCCGAACCAGAACTGCATCCCGGAGATGGGTGTGATGGTGGACTTCGGGGTGTCGGGGACGAAGTAGGTGGCTATCAGCTGGACGGCGACCATCCCGGCGATCATCGCGGCACTCCAGCCCCACAGGGCGGTCCGGCCGCGGAGCCGCCGGATCGGGACGACGAGCACGGGGAAGAGCACGTAGAAGAGCAGCTCGCTGCCGAGGGACCAGCTGGGCGGGTTGACGCTGAGGTTGACGGTGGGCTGCGGCCACCAGGTGTGGATCAGCAGGAGGTTGGGGAGCCAGTCGGCGACTCCGGTGACGGCCGATCCGGCGAAGAGGATCATCGCGGCGGCGAAGACGACGATGTGGTTGGGGAAGATCTTCAGCAGTCGGCGGCGCAGGAACGCGGTGACGCGCTCGCCGGGCTTGGCGGCCCAGGCGAGGACGAAGCCGGAGAGGACGAAGAAGAAGGAGACGCCCAGGTACCCGGCCTTGCCGAAGGCGGTGGAGAGCCAGTCCGCGATGCCGGCGTCGGCAAAGGGGTTGATCGGGGCGTTGGGCGGGATCGGGGAGTCGGTCAGCGACGCGTGGAAGAAGAAGACGGAGAGGGCGGCGAAGAACCGCAGGCCGGTCAGTGAGGGCAGCTTCGCCCGCTTCGCGGCGTCGGAGGACGTCGTGGAGGCCACAGGGAATCGCTCTTTCGGAAGAGGTGCGGAAGAGGTTTCGTGAGGGACGGCCACCGGGGCCGTGGTCCGCCGTGCGGCGGGGGCACGGTCCCGGGCGGCGCGCGCAGGGGCGTCGCGGAAGGCGGGACTGCCCGTCGGGGCTCGTGGGTGCGGGGAGGGAGGGGCGGCGGCCGGTCCCGGGGACCGGGCGCCGCCACGGGTTCCCCTACTGCTCGATCTGGTTGCGGTAGACCATGAGCTTGGCGTCCTTGGCCACGTAGTAGTTCTGCACGGAGTACGCGATGGTGGCGAAGTCCAGGCGGCCGTCGCCGTTGAAGTCGGCGGTGGCGATGCGGGCGACGGACTCGTCCGAGACCCGCCACTTGGCCCAGATGCCGTTGGCGGCGTCGATCGCCTTGTAGTACATGACGCCCTGCCACGGCCACGGGCCGCGCAGCGCCACGAGGAACTCGTCGTCGCCGTCGCCGTCGAAGTCGGCGCAGACGATCTGGTGGCCGGGGCCCTCGCCGTTCTCGTTGGGGTCGCCGTAGACGTCGAGCAGAACGCGGTTCCAGCTGTGCCCGTCGCCGGCCTTGGTGTACACGGCCACCGTGTTGCCGTGGAAGGGCTCGATGGCGGCGACGTAGGCCATCGGGTCGTCGCCGAGGCGGCCGGCGTTGAGGTCGCCGCTGCCGCGGAATCCGGTCTGCTCGAACTGGGTGAGCTCGCCCGTGCCGATCAGCTCCCGGATCCACTCCTGGCGCGCCTCGTCGTAGTGGAGCCAGGTGACGCCCTCGTCGGAGGCCAGCAGCAGGGACTCCAGGTCGGAGCCGGGTATCAGGCCCTGCTTCTTCTCGGCTCCGTGGATCATCCGGAAGTGGCTGTCGTCGATGACGGTCATCTCCCACTCCTGTGCCGTGTGCACGTCGTCGGGCTGGGTGAACAGCACGACGGGCAGTACGGCGTGGACGTCCTCCTTGGCGACGATCGGCAGGCCGATGATCTGGAGCCGGTCGGTGCGGGTGAAGTGGCCGGCGCGCAGCCGGTGCATCCCGGTGGCCCGGCCGACGTAGTGGCGCTTCCAACGGGATTCGTCCTTGTCGGGGGTGCCCGGGTTCTCCAGCCAGTCGATCTTGCCGCCTTCGGTGTTGGCGTCGTGGATGGTCCCGATCGGGCCGTACAGGTCGTAGCAGACGATGACGTCGGGGTGGCCGTTGCCGGTGACGTCGGCGAAGTCGGCGCCGACGGGCATCTTGATCCGGTCGGCTATCAGGCGGCGGGTCCAGTCGCCGTCGTTGGCGTACCAGTAGATCTCGCCGAGGCGCAGCCCGTAGCCGAAGAGGTCCGGCTTGCCGTCGCCGTCGATGTCCGGGGCTTCCAGCCAGTAGCCGTCGCGCAGCTGGTCGGCTACGACCTCGGCGGTGAACTTCGGTGCGCGCAGGGCGGTTCCGCCCGTGTTGCCGGTGGTGGTCACGACGGGTTCTCCAGAGGGTTCGGGGTGGTCACGGGGAAGAGGGTGCGCAGGGCGCGGGGTACGGGGTGGTACTCGATGGCGAGCCACACGCAGTCGGTGTCGGCCCGGTACTGGTGCCAGGGGTAGTGGTAGGTGCACTGGGGACCGGTGGCGCAGAACGGGTCCGGGGTGGTGTAGCCGGGGCTCATCAGGACGTCCTGGTAGAGCGTGGCGTGGTCGCGGTCCCGGAAGCGCTGCATCCGCCCGAGGCCGTGGACCTGGGTGTGGACCTCGATGAAGTCGTGCTGGTTGTGCACGGCGCAGTCGGTGCCTGCGGGCGAGAACCAGAGGTTGGCGCGGACGTTGAACTCGCGCAGGTCCGTGGGGGTCTCGCGCTCGCCGAGCACATGGGCCGGGTCGAACAGGACGGTGTTGATGTCGTCCTGGGGGCTGCGGTGCAGGGGGGTCTCGCGGGGGAACTCGCCGGGGGCGAGGAGGTCGGCGAGGTGGGACCAGCCGGGTTCCGCGGTGATGCCGGTGATGTCGGTGCCGTCGGGGGCGGAGCGCAGGAGGAGGAGCGCGTCGGCCTTCTCGATGCGGGTGTCGGAGAGGACGGTGGAGGAGAGCGGGGGGATGGTCTTGCGGGGTTCCTCCGCGATGGTCACGGGCGTCACACCGGGGTTCACGACGATGCTGCGGCCCTCGACGGTGTAGTCCACGGCGTCGCGCACGAGGTCGGCCCTCAGGTACGGAGTGCTGAAGTTGAGCGGGCGTTCGACGGCGGACGGGGTGGCTCTCATGCGTGCTCCTCTCGATCGGGACCCGGACGCGGGCCCGGGTAGGGGCCCGGGTGGGGGCTCAGGTGCGGGCGAAGTCGGCCGTGCGCGCGAGCTCGACGCTGAGCTCGTCGACGGCGTTTTCGGGGACGAAGGGTTCGGGGGCGGGGCCGAGGCCGAAGAAGTGGGCGAGGGCCGCGACGGTGCGCTCGGTGGCCCGTCCGTCGCCGTACGGGTTGGCGGCGTTGGCCATCCGGTCGTAGGCGGCACGGTCGCGCAGCAGCTCCTGGGTGTGGGCGACGATGCCGTCGGTGGCCGTTCCGACGAGGCAGGCGGTGCCGGCCACGATGGCCTCGGAGCGCTCGGTGACGTCGCCGAGGACGAGCGTCGGCTTGCCGAGGGCGGGCCCCTCCTCCTGGCTGCCGCTGCTGTCCGAGACGATGATGTCGGCGCGGCCCATGAGCTTGCAGAAGCTCAGGTAGGGGAGCGGGTCGGTGACGGTGATGCCCGGGTGGCTGCCGATGTGCGGCAGGAGCGCCTCGCGGACGACGGGGTTGCGGTGGAGCGGTACGACGACGCGGACGCCGGGCTCGTCGGCGATGCGGGCGAGGGCCCGGCCGATCTGCGGCAAGTGCGGCCAGGCCTCGCGGCGGTGCGCGGAGGCCAGGACGACCCGCCGCGGGTCGCTGTCGAGGTCGGCCAGGGCCGGGTCGCCGTAGCTCTCCGCTCGGCCGCTGGCCCAGCGCAGGGCGTCGATGACGGTGTTGCCGGTGACGGTGACGGTGTCGGCGGCGATGCCCTCGCGGAGCAGGTTCGCGAGGTTGCCGGGGGTGGGGGCCAGGTGGAGGGCGGCGACCTGCGCCACGAGCCGTCTGTTGCCCTCCTCGGGGAAGGGCGAGCCGAGCCGGCCGCTGCGCAGTCCGGCCTCGACGTGGACGACGGGGATGCGCAGGTGGAATCCGGCCAGGGCTCCGGTGAGGGTGGTGGCGGTGTCCCCATGGACCAGGACGGCGTCGGCGGGCGAGGCGGCGAAGTAGTCCTCCAGGCCGCGCAGCGAGCGGTAGGTGACCTGGGAGAGGGTCTGCTTGGGAGCCATCACGTTCAGGTCGACGTCGGCGCTGAGGCCGAAGGCGTCGAGGGTCTCGTCCAACATCTGGCGGTGCTGTCCGGTGGAGATCACGACGGGCTCGAAGCGCGGGTCGTCCTGGAGGGCGCGGATGACCGGCGCGAACTTGATGGCTTCCGGCCGGGTGCCGAGGACTACGGCGACGGAACGCATGGCTTCCTCTTTCTTCGTGGCGCGTTGGGAATCGGGCCGTGGCATGGCGGGGGAAGGACGCGGCACGGCGGTGCCGCGGGCGGACCTGCGGGTGTGGCTACGGGTGTGGCCAGGGGATCGGATCACTCTGCGAGGGGCCTTTTTCGGCTGCCCTCTTCCGGCCTGCCATCAGCTTTCCCGGAGCCGCCCGGACAGTCAACGAACTCCCCCGGCCACTCGAACAGATGCTCGGGAACGCCAGAAGCCCCGCACTCCGGGGAAGGGAGTGCGGGGCTTCTGAGCAGGGACGACGGTCGGGAGACCGCGGGCAGGGTCGCGTGGGGGACGCCGGACCGCCGGCGGTGGCCCGCCGGCCGTCGTCCGTCCGGGATCAGCCTCGCGCAGGCTTGATCGACATGGAGTGGCGGAAGAAGTCGGACGGGTCGTAGCGCCTCTTGACCTGCTGGAGGCGCGGGTAGTTGTCCTTGTAGTACAGGGTCTGCCAGGGCACGCCGGAGCGGTTGCGGCGGGGGTCGGTGATGTCGCGGTCGGGGTAGTTGATGTAGCAGCCGTCGGTGCTGTCGTCGATCAGGGGCACGCCTCCGGTCGCCGAGAAGAAGTCCTCGTAGAGGTCGCGCAGCCAGCCCAGGTAGAAGGCGTCTTCGCTCTCCTCCTGCCAGAAGGTCTGGAAGCACATCTTGAAGATGGACGTCCGCTGCGCGTTGGCCGTCGCGTCCGGTGCGACGGCGTTGACCTGGCCGCCGAAGGAGAACAGCACCAGCATGGTGTCGGGGTTCTTGAAGTCCGGTCGGCTCATGTACCGGTAGAGCGCGGAGATCTGGTGGTCGGTGAAGTTCTTGCGCATGTAGGCGGACTTGTGTGCACCGCGTGAGGTCGGGTTGGTGATGGTGGGGTTGTTGGTGCCGACGAGCCGGGTCGCCTGGAGCCAGGGCAGGGTGCGGGGCTCGGCGAACTGCGGCATGGCGGGCAGTTCGCCGGTGGCGCGGGTCAGCGCCCGGGGCGTGACCCCGGTACCGGCGGTGATGGCCGCCACGTAGTCGTCGAGCAGTTTGCGGGCGTTCGGCACGGTCGCGTCGACCTGGGTGAACATGCCCAGGCTGCCGTGCGCCTTGGAGCTGACGTTGAAGAGGCTGGAGAGGTTGCGGTAGGGGCTGTCGGGGGCGCTGTTCGCGGCGTGCCAGGCGCCGAAGTTCTTCAGGAGACGGGTGAACTTGGCCTCGTTCAGCTGCTCCCAGGGGAAGTCCAGGGCGCTCACCAACACCTTGGACGGCGGCGCTATCAGCTGCTCGGAGGGTTCGGATCCCTTCGCGCCCGGTGAGCGGAACCAGTAGCGGGTCACCAGGCCGAAGTTGCCGCCTCCCCCGCCGGTGTGCGCCCACCACAGGTCGCGGTGGGGGTCGTGCTTCTCGCGGGTGGCGACAACGGTGCGGACGCCTCCCTTGCCGTTGGTGACGACGACCTCCACGGCGTAGAGGTGATCGACGACCAGGCCGTGGGCCCGGGAGAGGAGCCCGTAGCCGCCGCCGACGATGTGGCCGCCGGCTCCGACGCTGTAGCAGATGCCGCCGGGGATGGTGACGCCCCAGCCCTTGTAGAGGGCTTCGTACACGTTGATCAGGCGGGCTCCGGCCTCCACGACGAAGGCGCGCCGCGCGGGGTCGTAGCCGACGTGGGTCATCTCCGAGAAGTCGATGATGACCTCGGTCTCGGGGTGGGCGGCGAAGTCGGCGAAGCAGTGGCCGCCGCTGCGCACGGAGACCCGCTTGCCGGCCCGGACGGCGTCTCTGAGGGCCCGTTCGGCGTCCGCGGTCGAGCGGACCATCTTGATGTAGTCGGGGCGTGCGACGAAACGCTGGTTGTTGCCGGTGGTGAGCATCTCGTAGCGCGGGTCGCCCGGGCGCACAACGGCTCCGCTGCCGGCGGCCGCGCCGGAAGCCGCGGACTCGGCGGGGTTCGTGGCCGCTGCCGCGGGGCCGGCGAGCGCGCCGGCCACCGCCGCGCCTCCGACGACGGCCGCGCTGCGGGTGAGCATGGTCCGGCGGTCGACACCGTTCATGGGGCTACCTCACTTCTCTTCGACGAGGGGACGGGTGCCGTGCCCGGCACCGGCTGGGTGGGGTCGTGCGGGAGTGGTGCGGAAGGGAACGCCTCGGCGGCCGGAGGCTTCGGGCGGCTCCTGCGATCGAGGTGACCGGAGAGGGCCGCGGTCCCGAGTCCGGCGGCGGCGAGTCCGGCGCCGATCCAGGTCGGCGAGGTCCATCCCAGGCCGTGGGCGACGGCGAGGCCGCCGAGCCAGGCGCCGAGGGCGTTGCCCAGGTTGAAGGCCGCGATGTTGGCGGCGGAGGCGAGGGCCGGAGCCCCGGCCGCCTGCTGCATGACGCGGGCCTGGAGCGGCGGCACCGTGGCGAAGCCGATCGCTCCGAAGGCGGCCAGGGTGACCGCGGCGGGCAGGGCGGCCCGTGAGGTGAAGGTGAACACCACCAGCACCACGCACAGGCCTCCGAGGATGAGGTACAGGCTGGGCATGAGGGCCCGGTCGGCGGCCCGGCCGCCGAGTACGTTGCCCACGCACAGGCCGGTCCCGAAGAGGACGAGGAGCCAGGCGACCGCGCCGTCGGAGAAGCCGGCCCGTTCCGTCATCATGGGGGCGAGGTAGGTGAAGGAGGCGAAGACGCCGCCGAAGCCGAGGACGGTGGTGGTCAGGGCCAGCCACACCTGGGGCCGGCGGAAGACGGCGAGCTCACCGCGCAGGGCCCCGCTCTGCGGTGCGGGCTGTGCCGGAACCAGGGTGATCAGGGCGAGGAGCCCCACGATCCCGATCCCGGTGACGGCCCAGAAGGTCGAACGCCAGCCGAACTCCTGCCCCAGGAAGGTTCCCAGGGGCACGCCGAGCACATTGGCCAGGGTCAGGCCGGTGAACATCAGGGCGATGGCGCTCGCCCGCCGGTCGGGGGCCACGAGGTCGGCGGCCACGACGGAGCCGATCCCGAAGAACGCTCCGTGGGTGAGAGCCGCGATCAGCCGCCCGCCCATGAGGGCCGTGTAGTCCCCGGCGAGGGCGCAGAGCAGGTTGCCTGCAATGAAGATCGCCATGAGCAGGACGAGCATGGTCTTGCGGGGAAGCCGGGCGCCGGCCGCTGTCATCAGCGGTGCGCCGACCACCACGCCCAGGGCGTAGCCGGTGACCAGCATGCCGGCGGAGGGGATGGACACGGACAGGTCGTCGGCCACTTCGGGGAGCAGGCCGACGATGACGAACTCGGTCGTCCCGATGCCGAAGGCGCCGACCGCGAGGGCGAAGAGGGAAGCACGCATCGGCCCGGTCAGATCTGCCGCAGGGCGCCGCCGTCGACGCTCCATTCGGCGCCGGTGACCTGGCCCGCCAGGGGCGAGAGCAGATACGCGATCACGCCGGCGACGTCTTCGGGGGTGCCGATGCGGCCGCTGGGCAGTCGGCGCACCTCACGGATGAAGTGGTCGACGGCCTCGTCGGCGGGCAGCCCGAACCGTTCGCCGAGTTGGTCGGCGAAGCCTCCGGGGGCGTCGAAGAGCGCGGTCCGGGTGGGCCCCGGGGAGACCACGTTCGAGCGCACCGCCCGTGCGCCGAACTCCGCGGCCAGGGATTTGGAGAGGGACAGCAGTGCCGTCTTCGAGGCGGCGTAGTCGGTGATGCCGGGGTCGGGATAGCGGGCGGCCTCGCTCGCCACGTGGACGACGGACCCCGCGCCCGCCTCCAGCAGCGCGGGCAGGGCCGCACGGGTCATGCGGACGGCGGAGTGGAAGTTGACCTCGAAGGTGGTCTTCCACTGCTCGTCGGTCACGTCGAGGAAGCCGGTACGGGACTCCAGCGCGCCGACGTTGTTCACGAGGCCGTCGAGGCGGCCGTGGCGAGCTACCACGGCGTCGGCGACCTGCTGGGCCTCAGCCGGATCGGTGAGGTCGGCGGCCAGGGTGCTGACCCGCTCGCCGAGCCCTTCGGTGCTCCACGGCTTGCGGGCGACACCGACGACGGCGGCGCCCTCGGCGGCCAGGAGGCGGACGGTGGCCTCGCCGATGCCGGACGACGCGCCGGTGACGAGGTATACGCGGTCTTCGATATGGAGGTCCATCACGTTCCTTGGGAAAGAGGAGTTCTTGGGGAGGGGGACCTGGGGAGGGGGACCTGGGGAGGCGATACGGGAAGGGGGAAGCGGCCCGGCACGGTCGGGGGCGGCCGGGCCGGGCCGCTTCCATGGGGGGGATCGGTCAGGAGGTCGGTCAGCCGGCGACGGGGGTCTGCACGGCCTTGCTCCTGAGGAAGAGGACGGTGGTGAGGATGCCGAGGACGACGATCGCGGTGTTGACCACGACCGCGGTCGTGATCCCCGCATGAATGTCGGTATTCGCCGC
>NZ_JBHYMC010000107.1:0-11425 GCF_042742535.1 Streptomyces sp. NPDC058880 | reverse complement strand
TCTCAGCATGGACATGTCTAGCAGGTGTCCGGCATGGCGATCAGTACCACGATCGAGCGATCACGAACCGAGGAAGAACGGACTTAACGTCCTCTCAGTGCTCGGCGACCGTGTGTCGTTCGTGGCCGTGCCCTTTGCCGTGCTCTCGGTGGGCGGGTCCGCCTCTGACGTTGGTTTGGTGGCGGCCGCCGGGCTGGTGCCCATGCTGCTGTTCACCCTGGTGGGCGGGGTGTGGGCGGACCGCTTCCGGCGGCACCGCATCATGCTGGTCTCCGACATCGTGCGGTTTGCCGTGCAGGGGCTCATTGCTGTACTGCTGCTGTCCGGTGTCGCCGAGGTGCCGCATCTGGCCCTGCTGATGATCCTGTTCGGCACGGCGGATGCGTTCTTCATGCCCGCTTCCACAGGACTGACACCGCTTGTGGTCGGGCCAGGCCGGCTACGGGAGGCGAATGCCCTGCGCGGGTTCGTCCAGTCGTCCGGTCTGGTGCTCGGCCCGGCCTTGGCAGGTGGACTGGTCGCACTGGCCGGCCCCGGCGGCGCCCTGGCCCTGGACGCCCTGACCTTCGCGGTCAGTGCCGCGTTCCTGGCCCGGCTCAAGCCTCGCGAGACGGCATCCGAGACAGTGCAGGGCGCTGCTGGGGGGACCTTTCTCGCGGAACTGCGCGTCGGCTGGGTTCAGGTGCGCAACCGGACGTGGGTATTGTCCGGTCTGGCCGGCATGGCGATCTACCACGTTGTTGTACTGCCGGCGGTCTATGTGCTGGGTCCCGTGCTTGCCGAGCGTGAGTGGGGTGGTGCGGCAAGTTGGTCGGTGGTGGTGGCGGCTTTCGGTATCGGGGCCATCGTCGGCGATGTATGCGCCTATCGGCTTAAGATCGCGCGGCCTATGGCCCTGGCCGCTGCGGCGCTGGCGGTGGCCTCCTGTCAGGCGATCATCATCGGATCCGGTACAACGCTCATCTTGATCGCCGTTCTCGAAGCGGTCACCGGCGTTGCTGTTTCACTCTTTTTCGTCCTGTGGGAGACGGCACTGCAGACACACGTGCCCGAGAAGGCCCTGTCCCGCGTGAGCTCTTACGACCATTTGCTGTCGGCAGGACTCATGCCGGTCGGTTTGGCGCTCGCAGGCCCGGTGTCTGAATCCCTCGGCGTGCGGTCCACGCTGTACGCGATGACAGTCATAGCGGTCCCTGCCACCCTCGCGCTTCTCTGTGTCCCGGACGTACGACGCCTCCCGGCGCATGCCCCAGGCACTGCGAACGGCGGTGGCAGCGTCCAACCTGCCTCAGAGACCAGCCTGCCGTGAAGGGGTGCCGATACGAAGGCTGTCACCGATCCTGCTGCGGGCTGGCCGTGTTCTCCGTGAAGGACTCGGTCGGGAACCCCCTCCCCAGCTTGCCCTTGCCTCCCGTGTCGGTGGAGAGCGGCAATCGGGCCGCTCTGCAGATCCCCGAGGGCAAGCTCGCGGACGGCGGCACCTACCGGTGGTCCGTCCGTGCCTGCACCGGTGTCGGGTGCTCGCCCTGGTCGGCCGAGCAGGACCTGACGGTTCGGGTCCAGCCCCTGCCCCCGATGCCCGCAAGCCAGTCCCTGGTCATAGGCGATGCCGCCTTCGCGGGTGTGTCGACCGCCACCGACTGCGACGCGCCGGGCTGTGCCACGCCGCCGAACGGCCGGCTCCGGGTCGGCACGGCCGACGGGCACCTGTGGGCCACCCATCTGAAGGCAGACCTCGGGGCCCTCCCGAAGGGGGCGCGGGTCACCTCCGCCAAGCTGTCGCTGACCAGGTCCGACTGCACCACGCCGTGCGTGGTCCAGCAGCCGGACGTGTACGAGCTGTCGACTCCATGGACCCCCGCGCAGAGCGGCAGGGACCTTCTCACCGCCGCCGGCAACGAGGCCTACGTGTCCGGCACCGCGCTGACCGAGATCGACTTCGGCCAGCTGGTGCAATCCTGGATCGACCGCGGCGGGAACGAGGGCATGGCGCTCACCGTCCCGGGTGCGGCAGCCGGAGCGGAGTACCACTCGGGCGCGGCCTCGGACGCCTCCCAGCGTCCCAGGCTGACGATCGACTACCTGCCGCCGACGGCCCCCGGCGCGGTCGCCGACGTCGTCGCCGCAGCCGGTGACACCGGCCTGCTCGTCACGTGGAACGCGCCCCTGGACGGCGGCGCGAACAGCGACGTCACGTACGTGGTGAAGGCCGAGAAAGGCGACGGCACGGTGGCCGGCACCTGGGAGGGCACAGCGCTTCGCGCCGTCTTCACCGGGCTCGACAACGCGGGCTCCTACCGGGTCGCGGTGACGCCGAAGAACGGCGTCGGCAACGGCCCCGTGTCACGGTCCGCACTGGTTCACGGCGCCACCGTGGCAGGGGGAGCCGCCCGCTACAACGACTACATCCAGGCGTATCTCAGCGCCCGCAACAGGTCGTCACGGGGGTCAGCCCCACCACAGCCGACGCTGCCGCCGAATCCCCGTACGGGGCGGTCTTCAGCGAGGTCCTCGACACGCAGGAAGCCGCCATCGTGGCCGGCGCCGAGGCCCTGGCGTCCAAGGGCCAGTCGTACGTGGGCGCCTCTTCGGCCCTGGTGGACACCATGGCCGCCAACGGTGCCAACGGCCGCGTCCTGGTACGGACCACTGTCGTGCAGACGGTGACCCTGCGGGTCGACGGCGTCGACCAGGTCTCGGAGGACCGGTACTCCAAGCGGTTCGTCTTCGCCGTCTCGGGCGGGGCCGTGAAGCTGGAGGCCGAGTCCGACGACGCCGAGGCCGGACAGACCCTGTCCGCAACGGCCTCGGCGGGAGCCCAGGTGGTCGCGGTACCGGCCGACAGCACGGGCGCGCCGGCCGATGACGCCGGATCCGTCGTTCTCGGCGAGGACGGCTTTCCCACGTCGGAGGCACCTTCAAGTGGCGAGGCGCGGCGCGGTACGACCACGCGGCGGTCGTGACCGGCAACAACCAGGGCGCCGTCAGGATCGCCCAGCACGGTTACAGTGCCCATGACACGCTCAGCTCTGTCATCGCCAGGAACCGGTCGAAGGGCACGCCCATCAGCAGCATCATCGCTATCCGGCCTGTGGGCGCGTAGTGAGGCCGGTACCGGCCCTGCGGGCCCTCATCGCCTCCTCGCTGGCCTTCGGCGTACTGACCGGCTGCTCGGACTCGGACTATGACGCCGGCGACGTGCGGTACGCCACCGGCTACGGCTCCCACGAACCGCTGGCGGTGGTCGGGTACCCGACCACCGGATCGCTGGGGATCACCCAAGAGGTTGTGTGGCAGATCGCCGACGGGAACGCCGACGAACTGACCGACCTCGCAGCCGACAAGGACGTCAGTTCTCCCGAGAACACCGCCGAGAACTGGATCACGGCGTTCGGCAAGGGCGCTCGCGGGAAGGTGACCGCGGAGTTCTACGACGAGGGATCGGTCCGGCAGGTGGTCGTGCTCTACTTCCACGACACCGGTCAGGTCAAGCAGATCCAGGTCCAGGTCACGAACGGCGGGAACAAGGACAAGTGGCGCGTCGTCATGGCCGAGCCGGACCCCAGGGAAGCCGTCGCCGTGCTTCCCTGGGTACCGAAGAAGCCCGGCGAGCTCGGTTCGAAGACTCCGCAATGAGCTGACCGCTCCCTGATGGTGCGGAGCAGTTCGCCGATTCCATTCGGGCTCACCATGCCGGGGCCGCCTCCCCTGTGTGGGTGTCGAAAGACCATCCTGGCCCCTCCAACGCGGCACTCCGCAGCGGGAAATCGGCCCCCACGAGGTTCCGCACCGTGAACAACTGCCGCGGCTGACCGGTGGGCGCCGCATGCAATGAAATCTTCCGGCGGAGGAATCAGTCCCCGAGCCGCCACATGCGCAGCTGGTACTGGTCCTCCGTGGTGCGCTTGCGCCACGCACGGACCCCGTACCGGCCTGGTCCTGGCACCGGCACGAGGGATCCGTCCACGGGAACGTGCTCGCCGCGCAGCAGTACCACCTCGTGCTCCTCGGCGATCACGAGCTCGCCGTAGCCGAGGAACGTCCCGTCCCCGCCCACCGTCTCGACGTCGACAACCTCCATCGACACCACAACCTCGTGGCCTGCTTCCGCTCTGATGGCCACAGCGCCTCCGCGCCCGAACACCTGCAGCGCTTCGTCGGCGTGCGGTGCGTCGGGCAGCCGGCCCGTGTAGCCAGGGGCGGCCAGCCACATCACGCCGCGGTCCGGGCGGCACACGACGATCGTTCTCGCGGCCGCCTCCTCGGCGATCCGCCAGAGCTGCATCAGGTACCGCTCCAGGCTCTCGTGCACGCCTTGCGGCGGAGGCCCGTCGAAGAGAACCTGACGGCACACCCGCACCGCGTACACGCCCGGGTTGCCCACCGGGATCGGGTAGTCCGCGGGGCCGCCCATCAGCCCGGCCACGACGAGGATCCCGGACCGCAGCGTCACCGACACTTGCTCGACGACCGGCATGGTCGGGGCCGGTGGTTCCTCGTCCCACACCTCCACGGCCACGTCCACCTCGTGGGTATGGGCGAGGCTCATCACCCGCAGGCTGCGGTACCCGACACCGACGCTCCCGTCCTCGTTCATAGGCGGCTGCTCCTCGTCACCGGCCGCGTAGTCATGGAGCGTGAACTGCGCGTACTCGACTGGGACATACCCGTCGGCCCTGATGAAGCTCTTCGCCATACGGGTCAGCATTCCACCCCAAGCGGTGGCCCGGAGCCTTACCGAGGCTGCAACCATCGACTCCCTGGACGGCTCACCCGCGACCACATAGGACAGCCGGCCTTCGTGATTCACGCCGTTCGCACAGGGCGAGTTCAGCAGCTTTCGACCTCCGCGCCCCCATACGGTGTCCACGCCGTCCTCATACCGCCGCCCGGCGCGCGGTGGGGGCGGCGCGTATCGGAGATGCAGGGCGGGAGGGAGACCGGGATGACGCAGGCCGCAGTCAGCGAGCTGGACGAACGGGTGCCGGGACGTCGTTGGACGGTGCGCCTGGACGCCGCCGGCCGGGGCAGCACAGCGGTGCGTCTCACGTGCAGCCGGCCCGCCTGCGCCGAGCAGCGCCTGCCATCCGCGGCCGTCGGCCGTGCGGCCGCGGTCGCCCACATCAAAGCTCACCTACGCACCGCCCCCGCCCCGAGAGCCGCGGTGTACTGCGCGTGCCGGCTGGCGGGCTGCCACACCCATCTGCCCGATACCGGCCGCCTACGTACGGAACCCTGGCGGTGCGGCGGGCCGGTCGTCCTGGCCGTGGCCACCGACCGGGAAGGCCGCTGGTGGCAGGTCATGGAGTGCTGCTCTCGATGCGCGGCCGCCACCCCCGGAGCAAAGACCGTGGCCACCTCTGCACCCACCGCCCCGGACCGCCCTTGTCCGACCGGGGCCCCGGCCCCGGCCCCGGCAGGGGGCACGGGTGCGGGGGCACCGCTGTTTTCCGACCACCAGGTCGCCGGCTTCGTTTCGGTTCCCCGCTCCGTGCCGGTCCTGAGCCGCCCGCCACAGGCGAAGATCGCCCAGCGGGTCATCCCGCACGATCTGCGCCCCGTCGTCCTGCGGGACGAACTCATCGAACTCGGTGACCTCTTCCGCGCCTACCAGCAGCGCGACGAGCCCGACCTGGAGCTGCTCGCCGACCTCCAAGAACGCAAGGCCCGCGCCTTCACCACCTGGGCCGACGTCACCAGCGAGGGGCCCCTGCGATGGGAGGCCCGGCGGGCCGAGCAGGCCGCTGCCACCGCCCGTCTCCAGCACCAACAGCGCACCGGCGGCGGCGACGGGCCGGCTGTGACCCGGTTGCTGAACGTTCCGGGGCAGTGGGAACACGCGCGCTCCGTCCTCGCGTACGTGGCCGACCACACCCCGCTGCCCGGATGCGACGCACGGCTGCTGGTACTGATGCTGACCCTGCGCACCGCGCACACCGGCACCGGCAACCTCGTCGGCCAAGACCTCACCGCACTGGGCCTGACCGATCCGCAGAACCTGGTCGAGAAGCTGACCGGCTGCGGCTGGCTGTCCCTCCCCAGCACCCCCGACGACCTACTCGCCTCCCGGCCGGAGAACCCCACCCCGATCACCGTCCCCTCCCTCGCGCCCCGCGAGGACGGGACGGGCCCGTTCACGTTCGGCAAGAAGATGCGGCCCAAGCTCTCCGGCTGGGCCCAGAAGGTCATCTCGGACAAGAAACTCCGCAAGGCCAAGGCCACCTCCACCACCCGCCTGCTCGCCCTGACCCTGGCCACCCAGAGCTCGGCATCGGGACGCCTGGGGTCCGGCGGCCACGGCATCGGCCTGAACGCGCTCGCCGGCATGGTTCCGGCCGGTGCCAGCGCACGGGAGAGCCTGGTCGACCAGCTGGCCGCAGCGGACTGGCTCACCGACGCCGCCCTCACCGACACTCACCTCATCGGGCAACTGACCGAACGCGTCCTCCCTCTCACCTGCCCCTTGCCCACCCCCGTGGACAGCCCCGGTAGGCGCCGAGCGTGGCGACGTCGGCCAGGCAGCCCTGTCCGGGCCGAAGCCGGCCGTCAGGCGAGCCTGCCCGTTGTCTGAGAGTCGAGTACCCACGTCGAAAGCCGTACACGGCTCGTGCCGACGACCGTCTCTCTCCCCCGCCCCGCGGGAAGGGGCGCGCTGTCAGGATCCTGACTGGGGCGGCCCGGCTCATGCGGTGTCGTAGCGGCCACGATTGCGAGATACCTGAGGAATTCGTCCCCGCACCGGCCGCCCGGCCCCATGTTCACCCGAAGGCGCGACCTGCCCCCACCGTGGTTGACGACCAACAGGATGCTTGGGGAAAAGTTGAGGGCCTTCACCCACTGAGTGAAGGCCCTCAAAAGTCTGACCCCGGCCGCGCAGCATAAGCCAGAGGCTGAACCGGGGAATCTTTCACCCATGAAACATCTCTGGTGTGCAGTGAGGTTCCCCCGAGATACGGGGAAGGGTGACAGCAGGTCAGATGGGTCTCATGAGAGGAGCCCAGACGATGCCCTGCACCGAGGAAGTACCGATCGAGTTCGAGGGGAAGCACTACGCCGACCAGGCAGCGACCGAACAAGCGTGCCTGA
Source organism: Streptomyces sp. NPDC058880 (assembly GCF_042742535.1). Classification (NCBI taxonomy): domain Bacteria; kingdom Bacillati; phylum Actinomycetota; class Actinomycetes; order Kitasatosporales; family Streptomycetaceae; genus Streptomyces; species Streptomyces sp. NPDC058880. Next base: position 4,339 of record NZ_JBHYMC010000107.1, on the reverse strand, counting down.
AACCACGTCAACCGGCTCTGACTAGCTAGTCAGCCACTCCCGCACAGCGGGGGAACCTCAGGTGTGGAGGGCAGCTGCCGCGACGAGGTTCCGAGAATGTCCTTCGTCTTGACCGGGGGCGGCTGGTTGGTCAATGAGTTCTTCCTGCGTTGGTGGTCCGCGAGATGGCCGGCCCCGCACAAGCAGCTCTTGCCTTTCGGCGCTCTGCCACGCAAGGGTCGGTAGCTCCTCAGCCCTGGCGGGCTTGCGGTGCCCCGCCGGGGTGGCAAGCCTTCATCGGCGGCTGCGGGTCGGCTTCGTTAGGGAGTGCAGAAGCGTGGCTGATGCTAGGGGTGGTGCGGGTGGCCACTGACCGTAGGAGTTCGGCGCACCGAGCACGGGGGCTGGCTTTCGGTGGTGCAGGTTCGAGCGGGTCATCGTGCAGCAACGGTCAGGAGCAACTACGGGTTACGTGTGTCAGGAAGCGATACCGGCCCGCAGACCAGGTGAGGCGAAGGCCCGGCTGGCGTGGCGCCTCGGGTGGCTGTCCCCGCCGGTCGAGCCCATCCACGGCCATGTGCCCCCGGGCGACCGGCAGTCGCCGGCGGACGGTCATGTCCGCTGAGTGCCGGTTGTGCCTACGGGGAGTGGACGTGAGATGCCGACCTAAGCTTCTTTGAGAAGAGGAGCGGAGCCCACGCAAGCCTCTGACCTGCAAAGATGCGGCCGCCTGTGTGCTGGCAGGAGCACAGTCGAGGCTCTGAAATGTCAGCCCGCAGAGCACACTTCGCCAGAAAGTCCAAGAGGGGTGTACTTTTCAGCTCCGCAGCGCCGCCTCGGATCGCCGCAGGTCAGAGCGTTGCTGCTTGAGCCATGAAGGGCAGATTGCGTCTGCTGCGCAGAGCCAGGACGTGCGCTCATTGCGACACATAAAGTCCACGAGCCGTGGACTTTTGCTCCGTGGGGGCGCAGAAAGTCCAGCGTACGTGGACTTCACGGATCTCCGGTCGTGTGAGCGTGCGCCTGAAGGCCCCATCGGCGCGTCGACGCGCCAAAAGACAACCAGGCATGGATTTTTGGATACCCTCGGACTGCCTGAGTAACAAGGGAGGTCCTGTGACAACTGATCCGCCCGCCCGTCGTCGAACGCGCGGGCCGCGGCTTGTACCCGAAGCAGCAGGAAACGAAGCCGAGTTCGGCGACATCCTGGCCGTACTCGGTCAGCAACTGGGGGAGAAGGTGGCTCAGACCACCGATCCCAGCGGACGCCGTCGGCTCAAGGGCGTCCACTTCGAGTACGCAGCAGACCCCCGAACCGTGCACGACATGGCGGGCGGCGCCGGCTACAGCCTAGCGAGCAACTGGTTCACCCAGCTCCTCGCCCAGCTCGCTGTTGCCAACAGCATCACCAAGTCGCAGCTGTGCGTCTTCCTGTTCGTTGCTGGCGGCCAAGTCCCCGGTACCGGAATCGCGCAGTACACACAGCAGGAGATCACCGACGGACTGAACAAGGTTGCCGCGCATACGGGCGGCAAGATGATTACGCGCTCCACCGTGAACCGCGCAGTCCAGGCCCTCTGCGGCTACAACTGGGTGGAGAAGGTTGGCAACGGCCGGATCCAGATCAACGTACGTCTGTGGTTCCGCGGAAACAGCACCGCACAGCACGAGGTCCTCGCCGAGATCGCCGAACGGCACGACCACAGTCCCGAGGCTTTCCCCTATGCGGTGGGACCCGAAGGCACCCACCAAGAGGAGCTTGACCTCGACTTCGGAGCCGATGCGAGCATGCGAGGAAGGAAACGCACCGGGTGATAGCGCCACCACGCCCGACTCCGGGCAACCGAACACGAGGAAGGCAACCCCATGGCTAACGTCATGTCTCCGATCGTCGCGGAGCGCATCTGGGCCCTGCCCCTGTCCGGGTCCGCCATCAAGTTCCTCCAGTACCTCCTCTACCGAAGTGACTTCGGGGGAGCACTCCCGGTACGTCAGCGGGACATGGCAACGGAGTACGGCGTCACGCCGCAGGCCATCAGCGGGCTCATGGCGCCTCTCTGTGCCTTGAACATAGTCCTCCGCCCGCGCAGCGAGGAGCGGAACGGCAATTCCTACCGTCTCCACCCGCTCGCAGCGAAGTACGAGACCCCTGAAGCCATGGAAGCTGCGTTCCGGGACGCACTTGTCCGCATCCAGACCGGGGACCTTCCCAATCTGAAACTCCCCACGTACCACCAGACGCCGCCAGCCCCCACCGGAAGGCCGAAGCTGCAGGTGGCCTGACCTGAACCGACACAGAAAGAGGGCCCTCCACAGAAGTGGAGGGCCCTCTTCGCCTGAGTAACAAACGGTGCCTCCACTATATCCGGCCTCCCACTTTTGAGCAGCTGCACTCCGCCGTGCTCGGGGCCGTCGGCAAGGTGCTCTGTTTCACAGTGCCGGTAGGAGCGAGAGTGGCTCGCTGCGGCCGTGGCGAGCAGCCGCAGCAGGCTGGTCAGGAACGCCTCTCCGGCGAGCCGTGATCGGAGGCGTTGTCACTCCGGACGGTGATGGGACTCCTCTGCTCCGGCAAACGATCACCAGCCCGTGACCTTCCTATTGGTCCATCCGATGGACATCGATCACGTCTCCTGCAGCGCCCGCGACGCCCGGCGGCAGTGAATTGACCGGACAGCCGTCGGGGAGGGACCTCGGCTGGCTCGCCGACGCCGCCTGGGCCTACGCCGACGACTACGTGTGGGAACCTCTTCCCCTCCCCGCCCGAGACCGGGGTGACGGCGAACTCGACACCGCAGCCGGCGCCCTCGCCGAGCTCCTGTCCACCCTCGCCCGCCGGCAGCACGAGCACGGTTCGTGCATGGCGATCGTTTGGCCGGGCTGGAGGTGCCGCCACTGCGAGGGGTCGAGGGGTGCGAGCCGCACCGAGGCTCGCTCGCCGGGCCCAGGGAGGGAGTGGATTCGACCCAGATGCTCGCGATGTTGAGGGTCGGTTCGCCGGTCGGGGTTCGGTTACCGATGTTCCACATCGGCCGGAGAACGCCAGCTCCGGAGAAGGGGGTCTGCCGTCGGCTCTCGCTGGCTGGTCGGAGTGTGAGGTCAGCTCGGATGATCCCGTTGCGGACTTCATAGCAGCGCCAGTGGCACCAGGCAGCGCTGTTCTTCAAGTACATCTGCTCAGCGGCCGTGGCGAGGGTCTCCCAGAAACTGAGCGGAAGCGGCCGGACGTCGCCAAGTTCCTCCAGCAGACCGAGGGCCACCTCCCACTCATCGTGGGTGAGGTAGTCCCAGACGTTGGCAAGTCGCACCTGCTGATCGCGCTCGGCACCGAGGCCGCCATGGCCGGCCACCGGGTCAAGTACGTCCTGGCGACCAAGCTGGTCAACGAGCTCGTCGAAGCCGCCGACGAGAAGCAGCTGACCAAGACCATCGCCCGCTACGGCCGCGTTGATCTTTTGTGCATCGACGAGCTTGGCTACATGGAACTCGACCGCCGCGGCGCCGAACTCCTCTTCCAGGTCCTGACCGAACGCGAGGAGAAGAACAGCGTCGCCATCGCCTCGAACGAATCGTTCTCCGGCTGGACCAAGACCTTCACCGACCCCCGCCTCTGCGCGGCCATCGTCGACCGCCTCACCTTTGGCGGCAACATCATCGAGACCGGCACCGACTCCTACCGCCTCGCCACCACCCGCGCCCGCACTGAGCAGCAGGCCGCCCACTGAGCAGCGAGAGACCACCCGGCCCTCAGTTCTCCATGAATCGCCGGCGCCAATACCCGCAAGCACTGAACGGGGTTGCCAGCATGAGGTGAGAGCTGAGGGAGACGGCCCTGCGGTCGAACTCAGCGTCCAACCTGGTCAAGAGCCTGCCGAGGTCTGCCCGAGCACCACGGGGCAGCCACAGCAGCACGTCCTCCAGACGGTCTCGTGCCACCAAAGGATCACAGCAGGCGCAGCCGATCACCGGATCCGGCAGAACGCGCCCTGGCTGCCCCAAATACGCTCGGCACTCGGCCAGGGCAGCGGCCACAGCCCCAGGCCACAGGCGGTCTTCTTCCAACTTCCGGATCGCTACGCGAGTCGCCGCAGACACACCGCGGATCCGGCGAACCGGGACACCTCTTCTGGGCCGCCAACGCTCCGCGCGCAGCCCCCTCGGACGCCTACGCGGCATCGGCCTTTCGGATCAACATGCCGTCATCTTGCCACGGCCCGCACTGCCCCCGCACGCGATCACGGCGAGCCCAGGCCGCTTCACGTGCTCTTAGAGGACGTTAAGTCCGTTCTTCCTCGGTTCGTGATCGCTCGATCGTGGTACTGATCGCCATGCCGGACACCTGCTAGACATGTCCATGCTGAGA
>NZ_JBHYMC010000106.1:0-11621 GCF_042742535.1 Streptomyces sp. NPDC058880 | reverse complement strand
CCAGGTCCGACGGATACCCACCCCCAACACCACTCACGACGAGCTCAACGAACGCCCCAGTAACGGGACACGGCAGATCTCAAACGCGGTCTCAGAGCTGAGTAGTTCTCGGCAGAACAAATCCCAGCTTCCTTTATGTCAGCAGCGAAGCCTCCCATTCGGAAAACAACGAGCCGGTAGCAGTGGCACTGACCACTGCAGAGCCGTTTGCAATACGGATAGCCACTGCACCATCCGCCAAATTCCGAACGCTTACCGAACTTCCGAGTTCACGTTGAAGTCCAAGTGCCTCAACCTCAATACGCCTAATCTCACTGTAGGCGCGCTCTTTGTTTAGGATTGCCAGATAGTCGACGGCATCCGGATCGCCCATTTCCGCTGCCAGCGACCATACTTCATACGCCTCATAATCGAGACCCAACACTTCTAGGATCTCGGCAACACGACGCACATCCCTGGGCTTCCTATCTTTCTTTCCGACCAAGAGGTCAAGTTCTTCTCTTGCCGAATCAAGCTTCCCAGCATCTGTCTGGCTTTTGGGCATGCCGGGGCGGCCGGCCGCCATAAGGCGGCCGGCCTGCTCGCTCACGTCTTCTACTGCAGGCGTCCGTGGGGATGCCGACTCCGTCAGGTACTGATCCAGCACGAAGCGGATCAGCTCGGCCGCAACTTGGTCGAGGCGGTGCAGTTCATCGACGAGACGCAGTTCCCCGTAGTTCACACGACCACCTCCTTCAGGATGTTCGCCGCTTCCTTCTTCAGGTTTTCTTTCGCTGCGTAGAGGTAGCGAGTCACCGAGCCAACCGTCACTGCCAGTTCCTCGGCCACCTCCTCCTTAGTTTTCTGTTCCCAGAACATGAGATTCACAACCTCGCGCTGCTTTTCCGGCAGCTTGTTGAGGAGAATCTTGACCTGAACCGCGATTTCACTGTACGCGGCGTCAAGAAGAAGAAGAAGAAGAAGCTCCTCAGGGTTTCCCTCATCAGACTCATCCATCTGATACGGATTCTCCAGACCCTGGGGAACAACCTTGCTCCCATAAGTCTTGTAAGCATCCTTTGCCACATTACCGATCGACTTATGAATGCACTTCTTCAGCGCAATTGGATCCGAAGGGATATCCTTGCCCTTGGCAATTCGCTTGAGGATGTTTTCGTATGTCTGCTGAAGTACGTCCGCACCCAGATCGAGATTTCCGTTGGCATGGCGTCTAGCGGACCTGAGGAAATCCAAGTGGTATTTCTCGACGGTGGCCTCAAGGACGGTGTGCGGCAGGGGTCCCGGGCCAGGGGCCCCTGCAACCGGGTTCGGGACAGTCATCGCACCTGGCCGTACGGGACGACAAGGAGACGATCGGGGGCCGGAGCCACCTTGACCTCCCACGACTGCCCGTCGTAGACGACCGCGGAACTGCCGGGCGGCAGAGCAGCGGCGAGCGTGGTCAGCGTGGTACGGCGTTCCTGCTCCAGACGGATCTGAAGCCAGCCGACCACGAGCAAGGACGCCACAGGGGAGGACGCCCTTGCCACAGCGGAGACGGACGCCAGCACAACCAGCGTCATGAGGTACCCGCTGCCCAGGAGGGATTGCCAAGCCATCAGGACTCGGCTCCTTTCGGCAACTTAGGAAAGGGCGAGGAGCCCTCTCGGTGAGTACACGAAGGAGGCGCCGAAACCCGGATGCCGACAGGACCTACAGCACGAGTGATCTACACCACAGGCCCGTCCGTATTGCCGTACTCCTATGGCCAGTTGACGATCACGGCCGTACAGGGCCGACCACAGAAGCAGGTGGGCGGCGTCCCCTGGCGCGAACGGCGGTCCGACTACGCAGACCTGCTCGCGTCGGGGGATGCCGACCGGAGCGGGGGTCTGGGGGGCGAAGCCCCCCGGCACCCACGCGCCGGCTCATAGTCCTGGGCCTCCCCTGCCACGGCTCGGCGGGGAAGGCGGCGGGCGGTAGGCGGCCTGTTCGTAGCCGGGCGTCCCGTACGCCGCATCGAGGCGGCGGGCGGCGCCAGCCTTCCTGGTCTTCGGGATGGTGGCCTGCGCGGCTGCCGAGCGGGCGCGGCCTTCGGCCCGGCGCTGGCCGTCGGCCATGGTCTTGCGCAGCTGCTGCTCCTGGCGGAGCGCATCGAGGCGGGCCTGTGTCTGGGTGATGGCGGTGATGTGCCGGGCGACGTCGCTCTGGCCGGTGTCCCGCTGGGCCTGGCCGTGGGCCTGGTCTCGGGCGTGGGCGTCGCCGACGAACCTGGTCCAGCCCTCTCGAAGCAGGCTGAGCTCGCCGGCGGGGTCGGGCACGCCGGTCTCCTTCCGTGCGAGCTCGGCCGCCTTCGACGCAGCGGTGCGGGCCTGCTGGGCAACCTCGACGTTCTCCTGGATCGCGTCGCCCGCCTGCTGGGCCCGGGTCTGCTCCTGGCTGCGGCTGGTGTCCATCTTCCAGAGCGCCCACCGGCTCATGTCCTTTCGGCCGTTGGCCTCCCGCCACACGGCGCGGGCCTCGGTGGCAGCCTGCTCGGCGGCCTTCGCCGTACGCAGCGCGTCCTGCAACGCGGTGATGTGCGGCTCCGCCTTCTCCAGGCAGGCCAGGCGCCGGTGAAGCTCCTGGACGTGGGGGCCGGTGATCTGCCCGGTGGCGATGGCGTCGCCGGTGCGGACCTCCTTCTCCGCGGCGACCTTGGCCCGGCCCAGGGCGGCGAGCTCCCGCTCGCACCGTTTCACGGCGGCGGCCAAGCGCTCGTTGCTGAACTTGCCGTAAGGCCGGCGCATCTTGTCCGTCCAGGCCGGGACCGCCACAGGCGCCACCGGGATCTCGTCGGCGGGCGGCTGCTGCCCTGCGGCGATGGCCCGCCACTGGGCGAGGAGGGCGGCGGCCGGGTCGGTGGAGCGGGCCGCTGGCTGCTGCTCGGGCACGGGGACGGGGCCGCGCTCGGCCTGGCCCCGCCGCAGGATCTCGGCTCCGCGCTCGGCGGCCGCGGCGAGCTCGGCGTTCCTTGGGCCGTCCTGCAGGGTGGTCGATGTCGCGCGGGCGGCGGCGATGGCTGCGCGGGGGTCGGGGATCCGCGGCGTGGCGGGCCCGTCGCCGAGGACGGGGCCGAGAGCGGCCCAACGCAAGTCCTTGCCGACCTTGGAGGCCGGCACCCACACCTGGGCGCCGGTGCCGTCGGTCCATCCGGCCAGTGTGAAGCTGTAGCCGTTCATCCGGCCCGTGGACGCGAGGTTCGCGCGGAAGTCGACTCCGGCGTCGGCGAGGCCTGACTCGAAGGCCGCGCGGCCGAGTCCGCGGCTTGCGTCCCGTACCTCGCGGACGATCCGGCGGAGCTCCTCCCGCTCCGGCGGGGGGCCGCCGAGTCCGCGGCCGCGCCGGCGGGCGGCCTCTAGCTCGTTGTTGCGGACCTGCGGGCCCTCGGGCCGGAAGCGCTCGCGTGCGGGGACCAGGCCGTGCTCCTCCTCCAAGCGGTCGGCGGCCTGGCGGGCGCGCGCGTAGTCCCACCGGTCGGTGAGCAGCCGCCCTCCCCAATCCACGCGGGACACGGTCAGGTGGATGTGGTCGTCGCCGTGGCGGACCGCGACCCACGGGGCGCTGTCGAAGCCCATGCTCACGATGAAGTCCTCGGCGATCCGGGCCCACTGGCCGTCGGGCAGGATCCCGTCCTCGTCCGGCAGGGACAGAGACGTCCGCCAGATCGGCGCGGTGATCTCGGGGCGGAGCCGGGCCGTGTGGTCGATCGCGCGGGCCACCTGCATCGGGGTGCCTGTGACGTTCCCGGCGACGATCCGCGGGTTCACGTGCTCATCGCGGCGGCCGGGGCCGAAGTCGTACAGGATCGCGCCGACCGCGCGCCGGCCCTTGGTGATGTTGGCGATCACTCGGGGTCCGAGGGGTCCATGGGCTCGATGCCCCGCAGCGCGAGGGCGGCGTTGCCGACCTCGAACAGGACGCCCTCGATGGCTGGGTGGAGCGCGCCGTCCTGGTGGGAGTACCGCACGAGCTGGTTGAGGTTCGCGCCGATCCGGCACAGCTCGTCGTACGCGGCCTGCGACACCGGGTGCAGCTGCGGCGGCCTCCGCTCTGTGCCCGGGGGCTGGCCGTCTGCGACGTCGGCGAGGCGGTCCTCGACCACGGCGCGGACCCACGCACCGAGCTCGCGGCGGCCGGACTCGGCGCGGGCCTCGTCCCACCGTGCCCGCTCCTCGTCGTTCAGCCGCACCGACACCGTGTGCCGGCGCTTCGACCCTGGCGTACCCCGTGCCACTGATCAGCGCACAACTTGACACCGTTCCACTGCACCAGTCGGAACTGGCCGGCGACTACATCCCCTACCTCCCTGCGAAGGAGGAGCTTCCGCCGGATGCGGCCGACGCCATGCTCAACTTCCTCGCGCAGGTTCCCGAGGAGGAACGCGACCGCGGGCCCGCACTGGCCCGGGAGGCACTTGCAGAGTTCACAGGCCCGGTCGACAGCGATCGCCCCCGCCATGAACTGGTCGTCACCCACAACTTCCTCATCGGATGGCTGATCCGAGCCGCCCTCGACGCACCCGAGTGGCGCTGGATGGGCCTCAACCACGGCAACGCGGCCCTGACGGCCATCCGATACGCACCCGGCAGGCCGTCCTCCGTGCTCTTCTACAACGACATGCGACACCTGCCCGCAGAACTGCGCTGGACCGGCTTCCCGCCTGAACTCCACATCTGACCAAGAAGGCCGTTTGCCCGGACTTGAGTGAGACGACCTCGCGAAACCCGTCTCACTCAAGTCCGGGCACCGCAGGTCAGGGGACCGCCTCACCCGGACTTATCTGAGACCGGACACCGATCTTGCCCAGGTGACGGCGGTGCGATCAGCGTCCGTACAGGGAGATCACGGTCTTGCCGAAGGACGCGGGCTGCAAGCGGGGACCGCAGGCGGCACGGTGGGCGTCCCAGCGGATCACCGCGATGGGCGGGAGAACCATCGGTATGGCGTAGTTGCCGTCGGGGGAAAGCGACAGTCCCAAGGAGACGTGGTCGTGGGGCGGCTCGTCGAGAATCCACGGCGATCCGTGGGTCTCGCGTTTGCGTGGTCTCAGCGAAGCGACGTACAACCAGGTGCCACCGGCGTCGCTGACACCGAGCCTCAAGATGAGGTGGGCTCCCAGGTCCGAACTATCGTGCCGCTCTATGTCGTCCGGGGGGTCGCCGACGACAACGGAGAAGAACAGCGACTCCGTCTCCGTCAGGTCGATGGGCTCCGAGTAGCCGGTCCCGGTGAGCGTGACGCCGTCCTGGTCGTCGCGATTGTTCGCCCAGATCAGTCGCACGGATTGAGCCATGGTCCCCCCAGACAAGGGCCGGAGCCGTCCGATCGCGCCGCCCCGGGCTAAGCCCATCGTGCCCCGGGCCCGACAACGCAGGGAAGCCCGCCGCGAGCCGCTGACACCGCGAGGCGCCGCACGACCTGGGCTGCTCACGAGTGGCCCTGACCAGGCCTGACAGAAGCCGATGAAGATCGCTTCCCGTTTGATTGAAGATCATTTCCCAGCTGTGTGACACCTCCGTTCCCTATTGGGTTGGAGTTCGTACAGGTGAGCACGGCAGAGTGGCGTGGTGAGCGAACTGTGGGCACGCACCCTGACCTGGGCAGAAGTTGATCCGTTGCGGCATCCGTTCGAGCTGGACGAGGATGCGGCGAAGGCATTGGCCGGTCTTGTCGCACCCTTGCTGCCCAGCCCTGAGGCCGTCGAAGAGCACTGGTGGCGCTCGCTGGACCCCGTCACCGAGTTCCTGGTGAACCGGTACGGCCGCTGGGCCTGCGGTTGGAACTGGTCGGTGGGTGAGGGCGACATCGATGGCGGGGTCGTCGACGTGTGGTGCTGTTCTCGCCATTCCGTGACGACGGCGGACACGACCGCTCCGACGGCCGTCGCGGCCCTGCTCGAGTGGCGTGACTGGAATGAGGATCTGGCGGAGCGCTTCTCCGCCTTGGCTCCACCGTCGCACTCAGCGGTGTCCCCATCGTCTGTGGATCCCTGGCACTGGGAGCGTGCGTGCACGCGGCTGGTGACCGTAGTGGCCGACAGGACGCGGGCCGAGAGCGGCTGGTACGGACGCTGCAAGCAGGTCCTCGGATGGTTCCTCGCCTACAACGGCATCGACGAGGAACGAGCCCGGGAGATCGTGGAAGGCGCAGTCGGCGGCCGATTCGGCAGCTGGATCACACCAGACGTCGTAGTGGTCCGGTTCGCCGTCGAGGTTCACGAACACGCCGAAGTTGTGGACGCTCTGCACCCGACCCTCATGGGTCGCACCGCGCCGAAGGCCAAGAAGGAACGCTCGCAGGGCCGGGTCCTCACACGCTGAAGTGGACGCCCAGACGCACTGCTGCTGCCAGTCGATGGCTATCACTTCGAAGGTGAGCCGCTGCCCGACGGTCACGGCTTCGGATGGATGCCCGATGACCCTGCGGGTCAGATCGCCGCGCGGGATACGTCCCAGCGCTTTCCCCGGACCGGAGAACCCGTCCAGTTCGACGAGCGCCGCCCGGTGCTCGACGCTGATGACGCAGCCGGTGCGGGCTTCGCCGACCCGCAGCGTCAGGCATCGCAGCTCCCGGCGCGCACCAGCTCGCACGCGGACGCGCGCTCAATGTCCGTTGAGAATGCTCAACCTCTCCCGCGAGAGGGCATCGCTGCCCTGTCTCAGCGGTCCTGTCGCACCGGACCCGACGATCGGCCAGGGGCCGGAGGCCTCTTCCGGACCGGGACGCCAACCTGTGGCGTAGCAGGTGGGCAGGGTCCGAGTCGTCGCTCCATCGCCGGCATGCCCCGTGATCCTTGAGTGTCTGCCTGACATCTCTCGCCGTCGCAGGACCTTACCGTTACCAAGGGACTTGTACCTTCCGCCCGAGGCCGCGTGGCCGACCGCCCGGGACCGCGGTGAGGACTGGTGTTGCAGCCGGTTGGCGGGGTTCCCGGCGGGCCGGGTGGGACGTTCAGGTCTGAATTCGGGCGGTAGTGACGAATACGCCAAGAACGCCTGCGGCGTCTCCCCGGCCTCCGCCGACCAGGTGGTCACGGTCGCGGCGAGCAACAAGTACGACGAGGAGACCGACTTCACCAACTGGGGCACCTGCGTCGACCTCTACGCACCCGGCGAGGACATCCTCTCCGCCAAGCTCGGCGGCGGCTCCGTCTCCCTGAACGGCACCTCGATGGCCTCGCCGCACGTCGCGGGCGTCGCCGTCCTCTACAAGCAGGCCCACCCCAAGGCCGATCCGGCCGAAATCGCCGACTTCCTGGAATCGGAGTCCACTAAGGACGTTCTGTCCAAGCTCAGCAAGAGCAGCCCCAACGCGCTCCTCTTCACGGCCAGCCTGTAACCCCCAGCCCCTCCACCGGCACCCCGCCCACCCCGCCGTCCCGCTCCACACCGGTGACATCGGGGTGCGCCCGCAGACCCTACCGGGGCATGAGAAGGGTCCGAGGAGTCTGAGCTGGTTGCTCCCTCAGTCCCTCAGTCCCTTCTTGTTTTCGCAGGTCAGAGTAGAACCTGGGCGCGGGGCAGGGGCCCAAGGGACTGAAGGTTCACGTTTCCAGCCTTTGTGCGCGTGTGTGTGTGCGCGGGCGTGTAGATACGTAGTTCTGTATTTGCGTCATAACTGGAAAGTTGAGTCCCTTCAGACCCTCCAGAGTTGGTGACGACTGCCCGACCAGCAGGTTTCGTAGTAAGCGAAGGGACCAGGGGCTGAAGAGGGTCTGACGACCTTTCCGTCGCTGCCCCCGGACCAGGAGCAACGACGGATGAGGAGGCTGAGCCCTCACCCAGCTTCAGCCCCTGACCCCACAATCCTGATAATGGGGCATTACTGCATAAATCACCACTCCGTCCCGGGGGTCACGCCCTACCGAGGGACTCAAGGGACTGAAGAATCGAAATACCCGCAGCAGGTTTCGCTGTTTCAGTGTGTCGCTGCGCTAGGCTCCGGCATTGTGAAAGTTTGGTCCCTTCAGTCCCTGCCAGAAGCAAGGACTGAAGCCTTGACCAGCCCGCACAACCGAACCCAGCACCGCCGAGGAAGCCACACGTGCCAGCCCACACAACGCCGCCAGCAGCGGTAGCCGTTGGCGCAGGGCACCACTGCCGCGGTGACGGCCTTGAAGTGGCGCTCTGGTTCACGTCCAAAGGAATGCCGGTCCACCCCCTCACTCCACGGACCAAGACCCCTGCGGGCAACTGCGCACGCTGCCGGCATGAACTCCACGCGCCCTCAGCCTGCCCCTGCAAGGCCGGCGGACTGTGGTGCCACGGCTTCCACGCCGCCACCACCGACCCGAACGTCATCAGGGACTGGTGGCGCCAAGAGCCGGACTTTGGAGTCGGCGTCTCCTGCGGTCCGGCAGGCCTTGTCGTCATCGATCTCGACACACACCAGGAACCGCTACCAGACCGCCAGCGCCTGCTGCCCGGCATCCCCGTCGACGACAGGGTGGACCTGACCGGACTGACCTCCGGCTACGACACCCTCGCCCTCCTCGCAGCCCTGCGCCGACGCCCCGACCCGGCCCAGGACAGCAGTACGCTGCGCGTCCGCACCCCTAGCGGAGGCCTGCACATCTGGTACCGAGCCCCCCTGGGCAGCCCAGCCATCCGCTCCTCGACCGGCAGCAGCACCCGCACCGCCCTCGCCTGGCAGGTTGATATCCGGGCCACCGGCGGCTACATCGTTGCCCCCGGCACCAAAACCCCCACCGGCATCTACGAAGCCCTGCCCGGCGCCCGCACACCCGCGCCCCTGCCGCTGTGGCTCAACGCCGAACTCGCTCGCACAGGCCACTACCCAGCTCTCCCCAAGCAGCCAACGTCCCCTCTGCCCGGCCGCTTCCGCAGCACACCGCCTGCCGGCGGCGACGCCCACCGCATCCTCGGGCCTCTCCTCGCCGAAGTCCGGGACTGCGCCCACGCACCCTCGGGCACCGCCTTCAGCGAGAAGCTCAACCGGGCAGCCTTCACCGCCGGAGGCCTCGAAGCCGCCGGCCACATCACACTCCCCGAATGCACCGACCTCCTCACAGACGCCGCGAACGCAGCCCGCCCGGACAGGCAGCGGCGCAACCAACTCGCCATCGACTCCGCGCTCCGCGCCGGTAGCCACCGCCCTATCCACCCCAAGGGACGTTCATGAGCAGCGCAGGAAGCACCGGCTTCGACGCGCACGCCGCCGCGGAGCAGCTCGCGGCCTTCGCCGCCGAGACCGCGGGAGCTCCGGCCGGAGCCCCCCAGCTGCCCACCCAGCAGGTCGCCACCCCCGCATACACGCCTCGCCCGGGCGACTTCGTCCAGTCCGGCCTCCTCGTCAACCTGACAGACCGCGGCAACGCCAAACTCTTCGCCCACCTCCACAACCACCGCTTCCGCCACGTCGAAGGCCTTGGCTGGTACGTGTGGGACGAGTACCGCTGGAAGCGCACCGGCGGTGAGAAGGCGGCGATCTGGGCCGCCGGCGACATGGCCGAGGAGATGCCGCTCCACGACCCCCGAGGCCACTTCACCGACCGCGAGCTGACCCAGCACCGCAAGCGCGCCATGTCGACCTCCGGGGTCAAGGCCATGCTGTCCCAGGCCAAGGCCTCCCCGGAGCTCGCCCTGGACCCCGACAGCCTCGACGGCGACAAGTTCGCGCTCTGCACCCCCGCCGGCGTCGTCGACCTGCGTACCGGAGAGCTTCGCAAGCCCGATCCGCTCCGGGACCTGCACTCACGCGCGACCTTCCTCGCGCCCGAGGCCATCCCGACCCCGCGCTTCGCCCGCTTCCTGACGGAGACGTTCGGCGCCGACGACAAAGGCAAGGAGATGATCAACTTCGTCCATCTCCTGCTCGGCTACTCCATCACCGGCGATGTCGGCGGCCAGGTCCTGCCCTTCCTCTACGGCATCGGCGCCAACGGCAAGTCCGCCCTCATGGACATCGTCATCAAGATCCTCGGCGACTACGCGGACGTGGCGCCCCCCGGCTTCCTGATGGAGCGCGGCAAGTTCAACGAGCACTCCACCGAGCTCACCGAACTCCACGGCCGCCGCCTTTTCGTCTGCAGCGAGCTCAAGCCCCACGACAAGTTCGACGAAGCCCGCGTCAAACTCCTCACCGGCGGCGACCGCCTGAAGGCCCGCCGCATGCGACAGGACTACTTCAGCTTCGAGCCCACCCACAAGCTGTGGCTGCTCGGAAACCACCGGCCCGAAGTCGGCACCGGAGGACACGCCTTCTGGCGCCGCATCCGCCTAATCCCCTTCGACAAGGTCGTCCCCGACCACCGCAAGATCGACAACCTTGCAGAAGAACTCGTCAACCACGAGGGCCCCGGCATCCTCCACTGGATGGTCCAGGGCGCCACGGCCTACCTGACGACCAAACCGTCCCTCACCGGACCCACCGTCGTACGCACCGCGACCCAGGCCTATGCCACCACCGAGGACCACATCGGCCGTTTCCTCACCGAGTGCTGCACCAACGGCGACGGTGCCGAGGAGCCCCGCGACTTCAAGGTCGAGCAGGGAGCCCTCTACCGCGCCTACAGCACCTGGTGCCAGGAAGGCGAAGGCCTACGCCCGGCCACCACCCGCGCCTTCGCGACCCGCATCCGCGCCGAGGTCGGCATCGCCTCACCCGGCGAGATGCTGCGCTCCAACGGCCAGAAGTTCTACCCCGGCCTCGCCCTGCTCGCAGACGAGCCGAGGTGACGAGACACAGCCGCGAACCGGGTACACGGAGAGTGAATGCACTCCGCCACCGCATCCAGCCACTTACCATGGACACGCAACAAATGCCGACCACCGGACACTGGCTTGCACCGCTCAATAGCCCACGACCGGCGACGCCCGGTAGCGTGGTCGCCCGGACCGCGCTGCACGTACGACAGACCGAGAGGGGACCGAGGTCATGAGCTCGCTACTTCAAGCAAGCGATCTCACCCACGAGGACAAGGTGGTGTGGCTCGAGGACCCCGCACAGCTCGACTACGTACGCCAAGCCCTCGACAAGACCCCACGCCGACGCGGCAGGCCCCGCTACTACCGCGACGGCCGCATGGTCGGCTTCGCCGAGCTACGCGACAGTGCAGAGGCCGACCCGGACAGCGGACTCCAAAAGCGCCGGGTCTTCTACCTGCTCCCGCACGACCGCGACGCAGAACCGGAAGGCCTCTACCGGGCCGGCGCGCCCGGTGAAGCTGTGGACCCGCGCACGGTCGAGCCCGGACACGTTGGGATGAAGACGGAACGTTCCCAACGCGGAGGCACGGGTGCCACCACGCGCACCGTCGCCTGACACGCGTACACACTTCAGATTTCCAGTCTCTTCAGTCCCTGAGTGGGCCATGCCGGCGCTCTGACCTGCGAGAACAATCAGGGACCGACGAGGTGCTCACAGTCCGACACCCGCTCCGAGACAAATCCGAAGGCTTCGCGCAAGCGTGAACCGTCCTGCGTCGGCGGTCGCGTCAGGTGCGGGTGACGCCGTAGCCCGTGTCGTTGGGGACTGTATAACGATCGGGTCTGTTCCGTAGTCGGTGGTGACGGAGGGTGTGGTCAGCCCAGGAGGATGCGGTGGCGGAGGAGAGGGAAACTCGCGCGGCCGTACATCTG
>NZ_JBHYMC010000105.1:0-11895 GCF_042742535.1 Streptomyces sp. NPDC058880 | reverse complement strand
ACGGCGGCCCGGTCGGCTACCGGGCCGCCGTTGCGCATCGGGCCACCGAGCACCGCGCCCACCGCCGCAGGCAGACCGCACCCCCGCCGGTACCCGCCTCGAAAACATCGCCCGCTTCCTCGACTTCGTCAGTGAGGGCATCACCCGCGCCGCGGAACAGGCCCGCGACATCCTCCACACCAAACCCGCAACCACCCCGGACAACACCGCCTAAGGGTGCGCCCCGGGCGGTGTTGTCCCGGGGCGCACGTTGTGTGGAGGGTGCCGGGAAGGGCCGGGTGGCCCTTCGGGCCGGCTCAGTGCATCAGTTCGTGCTCGCGCTGGGAGTACGGGGCCGGAGCGTGGCCGGTGGCCGGTCGGCGGTTCAGCTTCTCGCCCTCGACGTCCACGTTCGGCAGGATCCGGTCGAGCCACTTGGGCAGCCACCAGGCGGACTTGCCCAGCAGGGCGAACAGGGCCGGGACGATGGCCATGCGGACGACGAACGCGTCGAAGAGGACGGCCGACGCGAGGGCGAAACCGATCATCTTGATCAGGTCGTTCGACTCCGTGATGAAGCCGGAGAACACGCTGATCATGATGATCGCGGCCGCGCTGACCACGCGTCCGCCGAAGCGGAAGCCGGTGACGACCGCCTCACCGGGCTTCGCCCCGTGGACGTAGGCCTCGCGCATCCGGCTGACCAGGAACACCTCGTAGTCCATCGCGAGGCCGAACACCACGCCGATCATGAAGATCGGCATCGTGCTCATGACCGGGCCGGCCGACTTGACGCCGAAAACGTCGGCGAGCCAGCCCCACTGGAAGACGGCGACCACGGCGCCGAGGGCCGCGCTCACCGACAGCAGGAATCCGAGGGCCGCCTTGAGCGGGACCAGGATCGAGCGGAAGACGAGCACCAGGAGGACGAAGGCGAGGCCGACGACGAGCGCGAGATACGGGACCAGGGCGTCGTCGAGGGTCTTGGTGAAGTCGAGGAACACCGCGGTCTGGCCGGTGACGAGGACCTCGCTCGCACCCGTGCCGGTCTCGATGCCGCCCACGCTGGTGCGGATGGTGCGGACCAGTTCCTCGGTGGCGTGGTCGGTGGGACCGGTGCTCGGTACGAGGCTCAGGATCGCGGTGTCGTTCCCCGCGTTGGGTGCGGCCGGCGAGACGGAGGCGACCCCGTCGAGCTTGGCCAGCGCCTGGCCGACGCCGGCCGCCGCGGTCTTGGCGTCCTTGGCGCTCACGGTGATCATCAGCGGTCCGTTGAAGCCGGGTCCGAAGGACTCCGACAGCATGTCGTATGCCTTGCGCTGGGTGGTCTCGGGGGCCATGGTGCCCTCGCCGGGCAGGCCCAGCTCCAGGCTGGCGGCGGGCAGGGCCATCGCGCCCAGTCCGACCACGCCGACGAGCAGGACGGCCACCGGGTGGCGCAGCACGTAACCGGCCCAGCGCGTACCCAGGTTGGGCTTCGTCCGGGCGGCCTCCTTGGCGGCTTTGCGCTGCTGGCGGGCGGTGAGCGGCTTGCCGGTGATCGCCTTGCGGTCGATGCGGCGCAGCACCTTGACCGGCGCGAAGCCGAGCAGGGCGGGGACGAGGGTGATCGCAATGAGGACGGCGACGGCGACGGTGCCCGCGGCGGACATGCCCATCTTGGTGAGCATGGGGATGTTCGCGATGGCGAGGCCGGAGAGCGCGATGATGACGGTGAGACCCGCGAAGACGACTGCCGATCCGGCGGTGCCGACGGCGCGTCCGGCGGCCTCCTGGCGCTCATGGCCCTCAGCGATCTCGGAGCGGTAGCGGGAGATGATGAACAGGGCGTAGTCGATGCCGACGGCGAGGCCGATCATCATGGCCAGCGTGGAGGTGTTCGCCGACAGGCCGAACGTGCTGCCGAGCGCGGTGATGCCGCTGATGCCGACACCGACACCGATGAGGGCGGTCAGCAGGGGCATGCCGGCGGCGATCATCGAGCCGAAGGTGATCAGCAGGACGATGGCGGAGACGAGGATGCCGATGCCTTCGGCGCCGCCCATCGCAGCTTCGATCTTGATGGCGTCACCGCCGGCCTCGACGGTCAGGCCCTTGCCGCGGGCGCTGTCGAACGCCTGCGTCTGCGCGTCGTGTTCCTCGTCGGTCAGCTGGATGCCGGGGACCTTGTACGTCACGACCGCGTACGCGGTTGTGGAGTCCTTGCTGATCGCTCCGGGCATGTACGGGTCGCTGACCCCGACGACCCCCGGGGCCTTCTTCAGGTCGGCGATGAGCTCGGAGACCGCCGGCTTGCGCTCGGGACCTGAGATGTCCTGACCCTTGGGCGCGCGGATGACCACCCGGGCGCTGCCTCCGTCGGCGCTCGCGGCCGGGAACTTCTCCTTGAGCAGGTCGAAGGCCTTCTGCGATTCGGTACCGGGCATGGAGAAGGTGTCGGCCGGGGGAGCCGGGGCCGACGCGGCTGCGAATATGCCGCCCACGAGGACCAGCAGCCACATCAATGCTGTCAGGCCACGCCTTCGGAACGCGAAACGGCCCAGTTTATGGAGGAACGTTGCCATGGTGGGGGGGACTCCCGTCAGGATCAAGTGACACCAAGACCCGGGGAGATTAACAAACCGCACGTACGGTTTGCTATAAACGGGATGCTTCTCCGCCACCCTCAAAACTCTTCCTGAGGCACGGCAGAAGCAGGCACCACTCAACCGGGCCCCATGTGCCGGCCCCTCGGCCCAGGGTTCGGAACGCGCGATTCCGCCCCGAGGTGACCGGAAAATCGGCACGTGGGAAGCCTGACATGGCGCGCTTGAGCGGCAACTGAGTCCCGATTGACCCTGCGGAGGCTTGGTGGGTGCCCTCAAGGTGCCCCGAACGGCAAGGGAAGGGCGGGCTCCGGGGTCTCGTCAAGTTGGCTTAAATGAAACCATCCTCCCGGTTTTTTTGTCCGCGGTGAAGTCTCGTGCGCGGGCCCCTCACGCAGGTGTAGGACGTGCCGGTGCACGGTCCCGTGCGGAACCCGAGTCAGGCTTGAGCGCCGCGACCGAACCTTGAGCATGCGGCACCGGCTCTTCCCGGTGCATCCGTGTCGAAAGGGTCCTCATGAGCATCGTCGACGAACGGCCGCTGGTCACCGATCCCACCCCGGCGCCCCTCTTCCGCGTCCCCGCCGTCCGCGTCGCCCCCGTACGGCAGCGTCCCGCGCAAGCGCCCGCGCGTACGCAGGCCGCGCCGGCTCCGGCTGCCGCCGCGCCCTCGATGGCCCTGGCCATGGCCTCGATCCGGATCTCCCGGGGCAACCCCACTGCGGAGGAGGCGGCCGCACTGGCCGTCCTCCTGACGGCCCGTCTGCGCCTGCTGCACAAGGCCCGGGAGGCCGAGGCCGCCGCCCCCCGGATCCGCAAGCTCCCGCACCGCCCCTACCCGCCGTTCCGTGCCCCGGGGGCCTGGACCTCGTAACACGGCGGCCGGGCGGGCGGTATGCGCCTCGGCCGCCCCCGCCGGCGCGGGCGCCGTGCAGCGCCCGCCGACCGCGCCCTGGCGTTCTTCGACGACGTCGAGGCCCCGGTCAAGGAGTTCGCACTGATCGAGGACGCGAGCCACTTCGCGTCATTTCGCCACCCGGACCTGATGCTGACCCGGGTCCGTCCCGTGGCGGTCATGGCATCCGGGGCCGCCACGGCATAAGACGATCTACCTACGCGACATCTGTACGACAATCGTGCCGGACGAACCGGCTGTGCACGGAAGGAACATGAGCTGCGCGCGGTCGCGTACCGGATGCTCGGCGCCCTCAGCGAAGCCGAGGACGCCGTCCAGGAAGCCTGGCTGCGCCTGGAGCGCACGGACACCTCCGAGATCGAGAACCTGGCCGGCTGGCTGACCACCGTCGTGGCCCGCATCTGCCTGAACATGCTGCGCTCGCGCGAGGCGCGCCGCGAGGAACCCCTCGAAACGCGCGCGCCCGACCCGATCGTCACGCGCGGCGAGGTGATCGACCCCGATGTCATCCTGCGCTCCGACGGCGGCACCGCCCGCGCGGGCCAGACGGTCGTCCTGCGGGGCGCTGAGACGGCGGCCTCCCAGGCCGCCCTGTACAGGAGCCTCATCCCGTTCGTCCGGCCGGTACTGATCAACAGCGCGGCCGGAGCCGTGGTCGCCTCCGGAGACGGTCCCCCGTCCCTCATGGCCTTCACGGTCACGTCCGCAAGGATCGTCGCGATCGACGTGATCGTCGACCCGGAGTGCCTCCGAGCCCTCGGCCTCGACGACTTCGGCGCATGACCGCTCCCGCGTACGTGCGCCTGCCGGGGCCCGCGCTGGGCGACCGCACAAGCGCCTCTCTATCAGCGGTGCCTAATCTCCGGGGAGGTGTACGACCTTGCACCGCAACGCGTGTCCGCCGACGTTTCTGCTTGCACTCGCGGACCAGCACCGACGGGAGCCGACGCACGTATGTCCGTGGAAACCACTGCCCCTGGCGTGACAAGGGCGTGTGACAAAGAAGTCCGCCGCCTCGACCGGGTGGTCATCCGGTTCGCGGGTGACTCGGGTGACGGTATGCAGCTCACCGGTGATCGGTTCACCTCGGAGACGGCGTCCTTCGGGAACGACCTGTCCACGCTGCCGAACTTCCCGGCCGAGATTCGTGCCCCCGCCGGCACCCTGCCCGGCGTGTCGTCGTTCCAGCTGCATTTCGCCGATCACGACATCCTCACCCCGGGTGACGCCCCGAACGTACTGGTGGCGATGAATCCGGCGGCCCTGAAGGCGAACATTGCGGACGTGCCGCGTGGCGCCGAGATCATCGTCAACACGGACGAGTTCACGGCGCGCCCGATGGCGAAGGTGGGCTACGAGACCTCGCCGCTGGAGGACGGCTCCCTGGACGCCTACAACGTCCATCCGGTGCCGCTGACCACGCTCACGGTCGAGGCGCTGAAGGGTTTCGGGCTGTCCCGCAAGGAGGCCGGCCGCAGCAAGAACATGTTCGCGCTGGGGCTGCTGTCCTGGATGTACCACCGGCCCACCGAGGGCACGGAGCGTTTCCTGCGGCAGAAGTTCGCGAAGAAGCCGAACATCGTCGAGGCGAACGTGGCCGCGTTCCGCGCCGGCTGGAACTTCGGCGAGACGACGGAGGACTTCGCCGTCTCCTACGAGGTCGCCCCGGCCACCCGTGCGTTCCCGACGGGCACCTACCGCAACATCTCCGGGAACGTGGCTCTCTCGTACGGGCTGATCGCGGCGGGCCGGCAGGCCGATCTGCCGCTCTATCTGGGCTCCTACCCGATCACGCCGGCCTCGGACATCCTGCACGAGCTGAGCAAGCACAAGAACTTCGGGGTGCGCACGTTCCAGGCCGAGGACGAGATCGCCGGGATCGGCGCGGCGCTCGGCGCCGCGTTCGGCGGCGCACTCGCGGTGACCACCACCTCCGGGCCGGGCGTCGCCCTCAAGTCGGAGACGATCGGCCTGGCGGTCTCCCTGGAGCTGCCGCTGTTGATCGTGGACATCCAGCGCGGCGGCCCCTCCACCGGTCTGCCGACGAAGACGGAGCAGTCCGACCTGCTGCAGGCGATGTACGGGCGCAACGGCGAGGCGCCGGTCCCGGTCGTCGCCCCGCGCACCCCGGCCGACTGCTTCGACGCGGCCCTCGATGCGGCGCGGATCGCGCTGACGTACCGGACCCCGGTCTTCCTACTGTCCGACGGGTACCTCGCCAGCGGCTCCGAGCCCTGGCGGATCCCGGAGGCCGAGGAACTCCCCGACCTCCGCGTCGCCTTCCAGACGACCGCGAACCATCTCCTGGCGGACGGCACCGAGGTGTTCTGGCCCTACAAGCGTGATCCGCAGACGCTGGCCCGCCCGTGGGCGGTGCCGGGCACGCCGGGTCTGGAGCACCGGATCGGCGGGATCGAGAAGCAGGACGGCACGGGCAACATCTCCTACGACCCGGCCAACCACGACTTCATGGTCCGTACCCGCCAGGCCAAGATCGACGGGATCGAGGTCCCCGACCTCGTCGTCGACGACCCCGACGGGGCCCGCACGCTCGTCCTGGGCTGGGGCTCCACCTACGGACCCATCACCGCCGCCGTCCGTGAACTGCGGGCGACCGACGTCCCCGTCGCGCAGGCTCATCTGCGCCACCTCAACCCCTTCCCGAAGAACCTCGCAGAGGTACTGCGCCGGTACAAGCGCGTGGTCGTCCCGGAAATGAACCTGGGTCAGCTCGCCATGCTCCTCAGGGCGAAGTACCTGGTCGACATCCAGTCGTACACCCAGGTCAACGGGATGCCGTTCAAGGCCGGGCAGCTCGCCGGCGTCATCCAGGAGACGAACCGTGGCCGCTGAACTCCTCTCCCTCGTGCCGAAGGCCGAGGCCAGGCAGTCCATGAAGGACTTCAAGTCGGACCAGGAAGTCCGCTGGTGCCCCGGCTGCGGCGACTACGCCGTGCTCGCCACCGTCCAGGGCTTCATGCCCGAGCTCGGACTGGCGAAGGAGAACATCGTCTTCGTCTCCGGCATCGGCTGCTCCTCCCGCTTCCCGTACTACATGAGCACCTACGGGATGCACTCCATCCACGGCCGCGCCCCCGCCATCGCCACCGGCCTGGCCACCTCCCGCCGCGACCTGTCCGTATGGGTCGTCACCGGCGACGGAGACGCCCTCTCCATCGGCGGAAACCATCTCATCCACGCCCTGCGCCGCAACGTCAACCTCAAGATCCTCCTCTTCAACAACAGGATCTACGGACTCACCAAGGGCCAGTACTCACCCACCTCCGAAGTCGGCAAGATCACCAAATCCACGCCGATGGGCTCCCTGGACGCCCCCTTCAACCCCGTCTCCCTCGCCCTCGGCGCCGAAGCCACCTTCGTCGCCCGCACCATCGACTCCGACCGCAAACACCTCACCGAGGTACTGCGCGCCGCAGCCGACCACCAGGGCACCGCCCTCGTCGAGATCTACCAGAACTGCAACATCTTCAACGACGGCGCCTTCGACGCCCTCAAGGACAGCGCACAGGCCCAGGAAGCCGTCATCCGCCTCGAACACGGACAGCCGATCCGCTTCGGCGCCGACGGACACAAGGGCGTCGTCCGCAACCCCGCCACCGGGGAACTGGAAGTCGTCGCGGTCACCTCCGACAACGAATCCCGGATCCTGGTCCACGACGCCCACAACGCCGGCCCGACCACCGCCTTCGCCCTCTCCCGCCTCGCCGACGCCGACACCCTGCACCAGACGCCCATCGGGGTCTTCCGCGACGTCGAACGCCCTGTCTACGACACCCTCATGGCCGAACAGATCGACGCGGCCGTCGACACCAAGGGCAAGGGCGACCTCAGCACCCTCCTCACCGGAAACGACACCTGGACGGTCAACCGCCCGCTCCGGTGACCACCGGCGAAGCCCCGGTTCCCCGCGGCGCACCGGCCCTCCGGCCCGGCCCCGTACACGACAACGCCCGAGCGCTCTTGGCGCTCGGGCGTTGTCGTTTCCGGCCGGGGTGCCCCACGGAGGCATCGACTTCGTCGCCCGGACAGCCTCGCTTGTCCCTCCCCTCGTAGCGTGGAGTCCGTGATTGCAGGGGAAGTTGGGGTTCATGGGGTCCAAGCAACGGACGTACACGCCTGAGTTTCGTGAGGGTGCTGTACGCATAGTGATCGAGACGGGCAGACCGATCCCGGAGGTCGCCGAGGAGCTCGGCGTGCACTCCGGCACGCTGCACAGCTGGGTGTCGGGGTGGCGGCGCAACGGGTCGGCGTCGTCCGACCGGTCGACCGAGCCCGCGCCGGGCGGGCGGATGCGCGAGGCCGAGCGCGCCGAGCTGGAGCGGCTGCGGCGTGAGATGCCGGAGAAGAAACAAGCGGATACGCGAGCTGGAGATGGAGCGTGATGTCCTCAAGCGATGCATGGTCCTCTGGGTGAAGTGACCGGGACGGACCCGGCCGTCCTGGCCGTGTTCATCGGTAGCCAGAGGACCGAGCACCGCGTCCCGCACGGTCTGGCCTGCCGGGTCCTGGGTGTGTCGGAGTTCTGGTTCTACAAGTGGCGCGACAGGCCCACCACCGGGCGTGAGATCCGGCGCGGGCAGCTGACCGACGCGATCCGGCAGATCTTCGAGGACTCCGCAGGCACCTACGGTTCCCCGAAGGTCTGGCTCCTCCTGGTCCGCGCTGGCTGGCGGGTCTCGGTGAACACCGTGGCCCGCCTCATGGCCGAGCTCGGCCTGGCCGGACGCGCGCTCCGCCGCCGGCGCGGGCTGACCCGGCCCGGCAAGCGACCGGCGGCCCCGGACTTCGTGCGGCGGGACTTCACCGCGGACGCTCCGGACCAGGTGTGGTGCGGCGACATGACCGAGATCACCACCGGTGAGGGCAAGTTCTACCTGGCCACCGTCATCGACCTGTTCTCGCGCCGGCTGCTCGGCTACGCGATGGGCGCACACCATGACGCCGAGCTGGTCGTGGCGTCCTTGAACATGGCCGCGGCCACCCGCGGCGGTGACGTGAAGGGCGTGATCTTCCACAGCGACCGCGGCAGCGAGTACGGCTCCCGGCGCTTTCGCCGGGCCTGTCGCCGCTGGGGCGTGACCCGGTCCATGGGCCGCGTCGGGTCGTGTTTCGACAACGCCGTCAGCGAGGCGTTCAACAGCGTGCTCAAGGTCGGGTACGTCCACCGCCACTCGTTCGCTACTCGAACCGAGGCCCGGCTGAGGGTCGCGACCTGGATCACCAGCTTCTACAACACCCGCCGACTACACAGCGTGTGCGGGTACCAGAGTCCGATCGACTACGAACACGACCACCGGGCCAACTCCGCCTTGGGCAGGCCGCTTAGAAGATCTCCACAGTTCGAGGGGATTGACACCGGGCACACCGGCGGCACCGTCGAGAAGGCGCTGGTTGACCAGGGCTTCAAGAACCAGGTCGTCGCGCATGGAGCCGGCCTGGGCATCGACGTCGAGATCGTCGCACGCAACCCGCAGGCGACGGGGTTCGTTCCGCAGCCGAAGCGGTGGAGGGTCGAGCAGACCTACGGGATCCTGATACTGCACAGGCGCCTGGTCCGCGACTACGAGCACCGCCAGGCCTCCTCCGCCTCCCGCGTCTACTGGGCGATGACGCATGTCATGGCCCGCCGCCTCACCGGCGCGAGCACTCCCACCTGGCGCGATCCGGAAATGGTGACCGCGTGAACGTCCAGCCCCTGCTCGACGCGCTCGGCATCCAGGAGAACGCCGCCCGGGCCTTGGCCGACGATCTCCGCGGACAGATCACCGAGTTGCAGGGCCGGCTGAGGGAGGCCGAGACCCATCTCGAACACCTCGCGATCACCCAGAAGACCGTCACCGCCCTTGCCGACCGGCTCCCGGCCGTCCCACCGGACCTGCCCGAGCACCCGGACTACCCCCGCATCCTCGGTGTCTTCAACGATGCGACCGGCCCGCTAAGAGCCCGGGACGTCTGCGCAGCCCTCGACCACGAACTGCTGCCGAAGAACATCGAAGGCACCCGCGCCAAGCTGAAACGCCTGGTCAGACTCGGCATCCTCACCGAGGTAGACGTCTGCAGCTTCACCAGGAAGCAGTAGCCGCCCAGCACCACAGCCAGCAGCCTCACCGGGAAACGGTCATCACCTCACGAACCGCCCTCTCAGTGTCCCGATCGTGCTTGGCCCATACGGAGCGCGCTGTCGTTGTCAGCCTGGCACTCCAGTGGGAGGCGTCATGATGCATCCGGATCCCCCCTGGCTTCCTCGCTCTGAGTTGGTACCAACTTCCGGGCTCCGCTGGCCCCATCAGGTGTTCGAGCTGAGGCTGGCGACTCACGTTTGCCCCGGTCAGTCCCGGGCCACTTTGCGCCGGAGCAACCAACTGGTACCGGGTGGAGCCGATTCTGTGGGCCAGCTCAGAGCAAGGAAGCCACCCCCCCCAGGAACGCGACGTCGAACGATCGGCGGGAGCGGGCTCCCTCCCACTCACCCGTGCGCAGCGGGGAGCCCGCCCATGATCGAGGCATCAGAGTTGACCCGAAACTCATTCCGAAACATTCACCCGTAGGAGTGATGGAGTGCGATGGGTGGCCTGTCCCGATCGCAGCAGCGTGAGGGACGTGCCACCAAGATCCACGGCGTCTGATGTGTCAGAGCGGCGGGCCCCCGTGAGGCAGCCGGATCAGAACGGTTCAAAGCTTGGCTCGACCGGACCAATCTCACCGCGCTCTGCCAGTTCGTTCAGGTCTTCCGGCTCAAGGAACTCCAAGAGATCAGAGTCGATCCCGTGGTGCGGGTCCACGTCGCGCAGGCGCTTGACGAAGGCGAGTACGAAGTCGGTGAACGGGCCATCGAAGACCTCGGGGTCGGCGCCGTTGATGTTCGTGACGATCTTCCAGCGGTCCGGTTCCGGGGCGCACGGCCAGAAGAAGTGCTCGTCGCCGGAGTAGTCGTATCCCCAGGAGATCAGTCCGCCCGATGCGGGGTGGAACCGGAATGGGTACTCATCCGAGTCACGTCGCCACGACTGGCCGAACGACTCGTGGATCTTCCGCATCCGATCCAGCAGCGGGCTGGACCCTAGGGGGTGGAAGACCACCAGCTCTCCACATATCGCGCCGGTGCCATAGGCGTCAAGGAATGCCTTGAAGTCGCCCGGCAGCGCCGAGCCGACATAGTTCTCGATCTCGGCCCAGTCGTCCGGGGAAGGCTCTCGAGCCGGTGGCAGGCCGAACAGTTGCACCAGGTTGTCGAGACCCGCCATACGTCCCACCTGCTTGATCGTCGGTTGCCGGCGGCAAACCTAGTCAGACTCAGCTGCGGGGATCAAGGGGGGAGCGGGGTCGACAGCCACCCCGACGGAGTCATCTCACCTCGTTGATCGCTCGCGACTACGGCCAACGAGGTTCACGAGCAGCGAAGTTCAGAGAACTGACCAGCCCGAACGACAGGTTCCCGGCCCAGACGGGACGCGCCACGGCCATCGCCTCCTTCAGTCGCCCCCGCCTCCAGTGCACGGCGCCTACCCAGTCCCCACCACACCAGCCCACCTGCCCGCTGACCCCACGGTCTGCCGAACGGGTCACGAACCGGAGTGCCGACTTCCCATCCAGAATCGAACAGAATTGCTATTCAAGGTGAACGACGAGAACGGCTTCCCCCACGACCTCCTCCAGCTGCAGGAACGCCTCCACCGCGCCCATGCCGAGCACCGCACCTACCTGACCAGACTGCCCTGGAGCGTGGAGCCCATGAAGGGGTGGGAACGCGGTGAGCGGTACTCCCACCGCGGGGACGTGCCCGACAGCCCCGGCTGGAGCGACGAGCAGAAGGAGACGGTCGACCGTATGTGGGCCGAGATCCGGCAGCTCTCGATCGACGTCGTCGACCACCCCCACTGGAAGAGCGTCCCCACCGACATCCTGGTGAAGGCCCGGATGCAGCTGAAGCGGCAGGCCCGCCCAGCCTCAGCCCCCGAGGCGGCGTAGCCGCATGCCCGAGCCCCTTCTGCCCCTTCCGCTGGCCCTGGACCAGCTCCTGGTCATACGCTGCTGGCTGGAGCTCAGCCTCGCCCGCGTCGACGAGAAGATCAGCGTCGTCCGGGCTGCGGAGGAAGAGCGGGCCCGCTGCCGCCCGCTCCCGGGCCCTCCCGACTGGTGGATGGAATATGGCATTGGAGCCACCCGCACCCCGGACCGCGTCCACACCGGCGCCTGCAGGATCACCGGCCGGGGCCGGGCCGCGACACGGCAATCGGTCCTGGAGGTGCTGCGCACCGTGCCGTCGGTCATCGCGTGCCCGCTGTGCCGGCCCGACAGCGGCCTAGTACTCCAGCAGTACTTCGTGGCTTGACCTGGGGAAACGTCGAGCGGTGGGAGTGTAGCGGGCAGGATGCCGTCACGGACGGCTTCTGC
>NZ_JBHYMC010000104.1:0-11913 GCF_042742535.1 Streptomyces sp. NPDC058880 | reverse complement strand
TCAGCATGGACATGTCTAGCAGGTGTCCGGCATGGCGATCAGTACCACGATCGAGCGATCACGAACCGAGGAAGAACGGACTTAACGTCCTCTGAAAGCGACGTTCACGCTCGACGACTACGAAAGCACCGACCTACGTGCCGTCGCCGCTGGCATAGCGGCGGAGCAGGACCCGCAGATCCGCAGGCGCAGGGCGGCAGCGCTGTTCCACGTCCTCGGGCGAGCATGGAACCGCTTTTCCGACCACGACGAGGTGGATGCCGTTTACGACTACTACGCATGGCAGAACAGGGGCAGGACCGCAGCCTTCTGGCTCTGGCAGTTGCGCGACACACCATGGCTGGACGACGGTAGCGGCGCGCCGACTGCCCCGGCCCGACTCTGTATGCGGACCACCGGCACGGTTGCTGTGTATGGGGCGGACGACGAGCGATTCCTCCATCCCGAGATCCAGCAACTGGTCGGCAGACGCAGTGATGTGCTGCGCGCCCTGGGCATTTCTGCGGAGGCCCGTACCGAGGATCTCGTGGCATGTCTGCAGCGCCTGCGCCGACGGGAAGAAGAGGGCGGCGACAGGGATGTGCCCGCGGCGCTGATCCTCTACCAAGCCCTGGCCGAGCGCACCTTCAGCCGTGGCGCGGAAGCCTCGGGGGAGATGTCCCTGGGCTCGGTACTCCGGGCGTTCGGCGAGGGGAGCGGCCTCGTCCTCACGGACTCCGGCTGGCGTCGGCCGAGCCAGTGCCTGCGGGGGGCGCCGCTCTTCGGTCCACTCCGTGTGTTTGCTCCCACGTTTCCAGGCAGTGAGGAGTTCTGGCAGCGGCTCGCAGTGCGCCTGCCGACTGTGGACGACGCCACGGCCGTGATCAAGGAACTGGCACAGCGGGACCGGAAGCAGGGCCGGGACGAGCCGGACGGGACGACCCAGTCCATCGTCCTGGAGACCTTGAAGATGCTCGCCGCTCTGGGCCGCACCCATCCCGGCGCGTTGACGGCCAAGCGTCTGGGACGCCTCCCTCTTTGGACGACCCACGGATGGCGAAGTAAGCGGCCCGTGTACGCCGTCGAAGACCCGGTGGTAGCCGAGGCGCTGGGTAGGGAACGTGCGGTGTGGTGCCCGGGAGCCGAGTTTGAGCAGTTCCGGCCGTTGATCGGAGCCCTTCGTGTGAGCGAGCTCGCCGCAGAACATGTCACCGTGTACAGCCCTGGCCCGGCCCCGACCGACCCGGACGCCACAGCGCTGGTCCGGTCAGCCGTTACCCACCTCCGTGAGGACCTGCAGCGCAACGCCGCGAGCGTTGCCCAGTCCCTGGACTGCTCGTGGGACCAGTTGGCCGACCTGACTGTATGCATCGCCCCTCACCTGGCCTGCCGCCTCGATCTTCCGGACACGGGCGGGGCGGTGCACGTGCCCGTGGACGCCGGGATCGACTGGCCCTCGGGCACGTTGTACGTCCGTGACACAGCCGCTCTGACACGCACATCTGGGGTGGGCCGGTCGATCGCCGCCCGGTTTCCGGGCAGCCGCCGCGAGGTGGCCCTCGCCTGGGGAGCAGCGTGTGACCAGGCCGAGAAGGGCCGTACGGCCGTACAACTGAGCCTTGCCGACGACCAGGTGCGGCGCGACCGGGAAGCGGCGGAGGCCGAACGTGAACGACGGCTTCGGGAACTCGGAGACGAGGTGGACCAACGCCGTGCCGCGACCAAAGCGCAGGCCGGCGCAACGGGCGGTACCCCACGGACGGCAGTGGTCCTGCCGCCTACCTCCAGCACCCCATCGCCTCCGGGGCCGTCAGCCCCGCCTGTGCCCCCCGCCGCTCCACCGCGGAGGCTCGTCGACCCCGGCAGGCTCAGGCTTGTCGATCCGAGCGGCATCATCACGCCGGCGAAGCACGCAGCCGCGGTCGCGCCAAGCGCACGGCCGAGCGGGTACACCTCGGGTACGTCCGGCCTGCCGCAGCCTCGCGCCGGATCGGCGATCCCCCAACAGCACACGCCACCGCGCCCCTACACGGGTACGGAGCAGGAAAGGGTGGCTCTGGACGTGGTGCGCAAGGCACTCGCCACCGACGACGACTGGCTGCGTGACCTACGGGCCCAACGCGGCCTCGGCGCCGACGCGGTGGACGCCCTGTCGCGGTTCTACGAACTCAAGGCATATAAGGACGCCGAGCCGGACATGGTGCTGCTGACGCCTGCGGAATTTCAGCGAGCATCGGAGAGCGACGACTTCTTCCTCGTTATCGTCTCCGGGCTGGAGGCCGGAACCGCCCCCGTCTCCGTACGCATCATCCCGCAGCCGCTCCAGCAACTGACTTGCCGTCCGAGCAGTAGCGTGACGGTCACGGGAATCAGAGGGGCGCACAGCCGGGTGTACCAACTTGAGGAGGATAGATAGGTCATCCAGCCGTGGCGTTCCGAAGACCTGGCGCCCGAGGCGATCACATCCGCCATGAGCCGTGTGTAGTCCGGCGACGGCTCGTGGTCTAGCATATCGGCGCCGTGTGCTGTGGCTATGGTCGAGCGGGC
The DNA here is from genome assembly GCF_042742535.1 of Streptomyces sp. NPDC058880. Classification (NCBI taxonomy): domain Bacteria; kingdom Bacillati; phylum Actinomycetota; class Actinomycetes; order Kitasatosporales; family Streptomycetaceae; genus Streptomyces; species Streptomyces sp. NPDC058880. Next base: position 9,387 of record NZ_JBHYMC010000104.1, on the reverse strand, counting down.
GTTGATGTGGCCAAGGACGCGCAGCGTTCCCAAATTTTAGGCATCGCCGGTCTGGTAGTTAGCGTTCGGGAACACATCGGGGAGTGGTCGGGCCGAGCAGCCAACTAGAGGCGTCTCAGAATCGAGCCGGCTGAGCTGCGGACAGTGAATTTCACCTTGTTCATGCTTGCATCCATGGTTGCAACGAGGCGTAGACGGTGTCGCTTTCCAGCTCATGCCCCCTGTCAAGGCTTTTCAGCAGCGCCGTGGAGGCGGTGAGCCGGTCCGGGTAATAGAGTTCGGGGGTCAGGCAGGTGGGACAGTCCTCGAGCAGGCAGAACGGCGAGAGCTGTACCGGCTCGTCCTGCGGCGTCAGCATGTAGAGGCCGCCATCGACCAAGGGGACGTCGGTCTGGAAAGTGATGGGCTCGAAATCGGGGTGATCGCCCATGAGTACGAGGCCCGAGACTTCGAACTTTCCCACTTCGGGAAGCCAACGAAGCCTGTCCATGTGCACCCACCGGGCTCGCGCCAAGAATGTACACCAGGACAAACTGCTGAACATCAGTCGCTCCAGTTTTTCCAGGCTCCTGTCGAATTCCGCCCGCGTTCGCGGCCCCGCACCGTGCCTGATCTTGTTCCTCAGGGTGACAAGAGCGGAGAGATCTGCCATCAATCCTTTTTTCCCTTTCTTCTGGGTCGTGGCCTCAGCCAGCCCGGACGCGGGATCGCCGATTTCCTTGGCGTCTGCTCCTACAGCTCGAATGACCGCTACCCAGTGTCCCAGTGCCACACCCCCGCCTCCCACGCCCTGCTTCCACTGAACGATCTCGGGTAGATCCTGTCGCCCCCGGTTCGCGGCACTGGCATGGGCGACGATACCGAGGGAAAGGATGAGCGACTCCACACACTGGAGGGCAGCCTCATGCTTCTCTGCGGGCGACGTGCTGTGCCGGAACTTCCGCACGGCCCGAGCAATTCCATAAGGATACGTCTCCTGGAAGATCCTGTATGGCTCGCTCTGCTTTCGGAGATTCTGGGCGATCAGCGAACTCAGTTCCGCCGCTTCGTCGAGTCTCGCACGACGCTCGCTGCTCGATCCCTTCTCGAAGATACGCAGCCGGGCTTCGCGAAGCTGGTCCCGGATCTTGTCCGACTCGACCTGCCCCTCTGAGAGTCGTGCGATGGATGTACGAACTTCCTCGAAGTCTCCTTCACATGTCGGGACACGGATATCGGCGAGGTCAGCGCGCCTGATGCGAGGTATGACACCGTAAAGCTTAATCTGCTGCTCTGCTTGAGGGCTCGAAAGGTAGGTGGCGAGATATTCGGAAGGGACTGGATGTTCCAGGGGCCTAATGACCATCAGGCCCTGGCCGGGCTGCACGCCCTCATATTCTGCGGGGAGAATCGTCCAGTGCCGTACGTTCGCCAGGTCGCGACCGACTATGTCGCCTTCTCGTAGCCTCCACCGGGGCTCGCGCCGGTCCTTGCGCACTGGAAGGGTCTCGACAGGACAGAGATGGGAGGCCAGCAGAGAAGGTTGCAACACTCTTCTCCGCACGTCCGGGTCGCCCGAGGGCGCTGCTGGACCCGTCTCCCTTGCTGCGACCGAACCGCCGTAGATTTCGGCGAAGTCCCCCAGCCGCACACTGTCTCGAGCCAGCTCCTTCGTCTCGTGGGCCTGCCTGTAGTAGTTCAGGGAAAGGTTGTAGCCACTCTTGGCGATCTCCTTCTTCGAAACCAGAAAGCTTTGTTCGCTCGGCCTGCGGCCGCGTTCGCTCGTGTGGCGCAGCAGCCAGCGGCTCACTACGTCAGGAAGGTTGTTCTTGGCGTGCTCGGACCGATCAAGCCTTTCGCTCGGGGTCGGGCCGAGCTTTTCCGGGGAGAGGAGCGGTGTGCGCCGGTCATCGAGACTCCGCCCGTCCGCCGTGACGTCGTAGAACCAGACGCTGTCCGTGCCCCTGCCGCTGGTCTTCGTCAGAAAGAGGATCGAAGTGGACACACCTGCGTAGGGCCTGAACACACCGCTGGGCAGTTTCACCAAGGCATCGATTCGGTGATCCTCGACAAGGATTCTTCGTAGTTCTTTGTGGGCCTTGGTTGAGCCGAAGAGAACACCGTCCGGGACGATGACCGCCGCCCGCCCGCCGGGTTTGAGCAGTTGCAGCACCAGGGCGACGAAGAGCAACTCGGTCTTCTTCGTCTGGATGACTCGCTGGAGATCGTCAGCAGCGGCGTCGTAGTCGAGGCTGCCCGCGAAGGGTGGGTTGGTGAGGACCAGCGAGTACCGCCCGCTGTCCTCGACCGTGTTCTGCGCGAGCGAATCGCGATAGCGGATGTCTGGGCTCTGTACCCCGTGGAGCCACATGTTCATTGAGCCGATTCGCAGCATCGTGGTGTCGAAGTCGAAGCCCTGGAACGTGGTTTCGCCGACCAGCTCGTGCCGGGCTGGCCCCTCCGGCGTCTCGGGCCGGTTCCGGTTGACGTACTCCGCTGCCGCGACGAGGAATCCGGCACCCCCGCATGCGGGGTCGCAGATGACCTCTCCGGGCTGGGGAGCCGTCATTTCCACCATGAGCTGGGCGATGTGCCGCGGCGTCCAGAATTGCCCGTTGTGGCCCGCTTTCGCGACTTTGCCCAGCATGTACTCGTACACGTCGCCGCCGATGCCCACCGCGTCGAGGGGTACGCCCTCAAGCGTGTCGACAACCTTTGCGAGCAATCCAGGTGTGGGGATGCTGAAGCGCGCGTCAGCGAAGTGCCCGAGGAATTCCGGGTTGTCGTTGCCGTAGGTACGAAGCAAGGGGAAAATCTCGTCGCGGACCGTGGCGAACATGTGTTGCGGCGCCTCGTCCAACAGGCGTGACCAGCGCAGCCGTTCGTTCAGCAGCGGCGTACTCACGGAGTCGATCGGTGCGCTGGCGGAAGCGGCGTCCCGTTCCTGAGAAGTACGCCGGACGTCGAGCATCCGTATGAACAGCAGGTACGTGATCTGTTCCAGGATCTCCAGCGGATTCGACAAACCGCCCGACCAGAAAGCGTCCCACAACCGGTCGATCCTGCTCTGGAGTTCACGTGAAAGCACGGTGCAGAGGCTATCCGACTTTGCCGTCCGACGGCGGCGGGATGCCGGTCGCCGTCGCTTCGCAGGGGTCCGCGATAGTCTGCGTTCCGGCTGTTGCGCCGTGGCTGTGCGGCGGGACCCGCGTCAGCTAGGGACGACCGAGGGACATAAGAGGAGAATCGTGGAGCACGGCGATGCGCGAGCGCGCTGCGAGGAGCCGACGGCCCAGTGCGACGAGGGCGGGATGATGACCCGTCCTGTCTTCATCGTCCAGGACGCCGGCGCCGCCGAGCAGACGATGACCGCCGGCGTTCCGCCGCTCGACGACATCACAGGGGCGCGCCAGGAGCTGACCGTCGTGCTGCCCGTACGGCTGCTGCGCGTCCCCGAGTGGTCGGAAGGGCCCTTCCCCTTCGACATGGGCAACCGCAGCACCGACGCCCGGATACGGTCGACGTACTTCACTCGCGCTTCCGCCCGTGCGCTGTACGGGGCGCCGGGAAGACCCTGCCGCTGGCACCTGCCGCTCGACGTCAAGCACGACGGCATGCGTCTGCTCGGTATGGAACTGCTCCGCGCGGCCACGGCCCGCAAGCCCCAACACGCGTTCGCTGTTCTGCACTTCACGGTGGAAAGGCCCCTGCTGCCCGTGGTGCGGGCCCTGGCCGGGCGGCTGCCGCGTGAAGCCGACGCACCGCTCTCCGGACCGTTCGACCCGGCCCGGCTGCTCGACGGGGTCGCCGACCTTCGCGCGGCCGACGCGCCGTCCTTCGACGCCCGGCCCTACACCATCGCCTTCCTGAGCCCTGCGGCGCAGCACACCCCGGCCCTTCGCGTCGGCCTCGAAGGTGAACTGCCCGCCACCGCGGACCGTTGGCTGTGGCAGTTGGCGTCACGCTCCACTCCGGAGGACTTCCCCCTGCCGCCGGAGACCGCTGGTGAGCAGCTCAAGGACACGGTCAGGATCTCGGCGGACTGGAGCGCCCTGGTACTGCGTCAAGGGACCGCTTTCCTCGGCCACCGGACAGATACAGGGGAGGGTGACTTCTTCGCCTACGGTGCGCTGCACTCCCGTACCGTCTATCTCGACGCTCTGCTCCTAGGGGCTTTGCAACGCGATCACATCGACGAGCTCACCGACGAGCTCTCCGAGATATTCCTCTCACCCCGACCGGCACGTCGCCTCTCGGCATTGGAGAGGAACATCGCGGTCTTCCGCAGCACCTACTGGCGGCAGCACCTCACTGCCCACGGCACGGCGAACGATCTGCTGCTCGCCTTCCAGAACCAGCACCGGCTGCCCGTGAGATTCAACGAGATCCTCGCCGAAGCAGCCGACTACAGCAGGCTCGTACAGACGCAGGAGAGCCAGCAAATCAGCGGAGCGCTGGGCGTCCTGACCATACTCGGCCTGCCTCTCGGTACGGCGCTCGGCATCCTGCAGGTCCTCGACGACCATTCCGTGGCACACCTGTACATCGCGCTCGCCCTCTCGATCGCCGTCACAGCGGCAGTACTTACCACTCGGTACGGGCGCCTGGTCCTGTCGTCACTTCGTGGCGGGGAAGGCAAACCAAGGCCGTAGGGGGTCCCGTTGCATACGGTCGCCGGGCCTTCCGTGCGGGAGGGAAGTCGACGTGGGTGGCGGGGCCTTGGAGGTGGGGCCGGGGGGCCGTGGATCACGGCTGGGTCATGGACGCCAAGGTGGGGCGGCTGTCGTCAGGGCAGTGGCTGTTCGGTCCAGATGATCTTGCCGTCGGAGGTGTAGCGGGTCCCCAGCGTGCGGTGAGCTGGGCGACGAGGAGAACCACGTCGTCGCTCGGGCAGGTGGGCAGCAAGGCGTCGAGGAGCGCCTCGCAGGTGTCCTCCAGGGCCCGGCCGGCGCAGGCCAGGACGGTACGGAGCTGGTCCAGGCCGGTGTCGATGTCGTGCTGCCGGTCCTCGACGAGGCCGTCGGTGTAGAGGACCAGCTGGGTGCCCTCGGCCAGTTCAAGCTCGACCATCTCGAAGGGCATGCCGCCGAGGCCGGGCGGCGATCTCGAGGGCAGGTCGACGAAGTTCACGTCATCGTCGGGGCTGACGATCGCGGGCATGGGGTGCCCGGCGCGGGTGAGGGTGCAGTGCTGGGACGCCGGGTCGTAGACGGCGTACAGGCAGGTCGCGCCGATGATGCTGGAGTCCTGGTGGGTGTTTTCCACCGTCCAGCCCTCGCCCCGGTCGAGACGTGCGACCAGGTTGTCGAGGTGGGTGACGGATTGCAGAGGGCCCGCCTTCATCGGGTGCGCCAGCCGGTCAGCCCGAAAGCCCACAATAGCGCCTGCCGAGCGAATGGGCCCTGCTGGGGCACTTGGCCGTGGCAACCTGTTCCGTCCCAGAGAGGAGGGATGTGCTGTGCGTCATGACGCTCGTTTGACGCTCTGGCCTCCTGTAGACGGGATAACGAGCCGAGAAATGGCCTCTGGCCTGGCCCTTTCCGAGACCTGCTCAATCCGACAGCTTTTCGATGACGTCGCACGTGGAGTGTGTTGCCGTTCTCGAGCCGGTCCGATAGGGCTTGTGGCCTGCGCTTTCTTGGGAAGGGCCGTCGGTTCGACCTGTTTGGGTGGTTGCAGCAGGTGGACGTGGAGAACAGTGGCTGAGCTGCGGTTTCCGGAGCTTCGGTGGCGGTCCGTCCGCGGCCGCGACGACTTCGTGACGCACGAATGACGCCTATCCTGAGTGGCCGTCAGGTGCGATGGGACTTGCGCGCAGTTGGGAGCGAGCGCTGTGTGTGGGATCTCTCGTTCATGCTGTGCTGGGCAGTGAGGCACGGGTGTGCGCCTCGTGAATGAGTAGGGGTGTGACGCTGTGCGACGGCGGCCTCGGTAGAGGCCGCCGTCGCGGGAGGGGTTATCGGCGGGTGAGTCGGCGCAGCCCCACGAGGGTGAGTGTGGCCGCCAGCAGGATTAGGGCCCCTCCATAGGCGAACTGCCAGGGCCAGTAACCCGTGAGGACGTCGGCCTCCTGCAGTTCGGTACGGAGTGCCGGGCCGCCAGAGGTGATGGCGATCCACAGGACCAGTACCGTGCCCATGCTCACCACGGTCTTCTGGAACAGCACGCCGGTGGCGAAGCCGAGCGCCACGAGGGCCAGGGCGAGCGTGAACGGCACCAGGTCGTGGGAATCGAAGTACACCGGGCTCAGAGGATCCACGTCCGGAGCGGTCCACAGCGCCGGGTGCTGCGTGGCCCATGTCACCAGGGCGGTCACCATGGCGACGCTGACCAGGGAGATGAGCGTCGCGCAGGCAAGGCGGGTCAGGTACCAGTGACGGCGGGTGATGGTCTGGGTCCACACCAGTCGATGCGTACCGAGTTCAAACTCACGCGCCACCGCGGGTGCGCCGACGAAGAGGCCGAGGAACAGTGAGAGGTACTGTGACAGGCCGGCCGTCACGCCATGCATCTGCGGGTACGTGCTGCGTTCCCAGACCGCCAGGGTCGCGTAACACCCCAGTAGCGCGAGCAGCGCGAGCGCGACGGGGCGCTGCTGCCGCCAGGCGAGCCATGTCATCGGACCTCCTCCATCCGGTGCTCTCGTCCGGTAGCGCCCCCAGGTCCCCGCATGTAGGCGAGAACCAGTTCCTCGAGCCGCGGGGTGCGGATGGTAACTCCGCTCTGCGTGACGGGGGTCCCAAGGCGGACCAGTGCGGAGACTCCTCGATCGTCGGTGGAGGTCTGTACGACCTTGTGCACCCCTTCAGCGAGAAGCGCCGTCAGCCTGGCGGATCCGGATAGCATCGCGTGCTCGTCGAGAATGTCCTCGATGTCACCGTTCAGCTGGACCTTTCCACCGCTGAGCAGCAGCAGGTGGTCGCAGACCTCCTCCAGTTCGGCCAGTACATGGGAGGACATGACGACCGTCATGCCGGTCTCCGCGACGGCGACCATGAGCGACTGCATTACCTGGTGCCGTGCAAGAGGGTCCAGGTCCGCCATCGGTTCGTCGAGGAGAAGGAGGTCTGCGCGCTTGCTCAGCGCGACGCCGAGCGCGACTTGGGTCCGCTGGCCTCCGGACAACTGCCGGATGCGGGCCCGGAGGGGAATTTCGAGCCCTTCAAGCCTCTCTCGGGCGAGACCGTCGTCCCACACGGGGTTGAGGCGTGCCCCCAGAAGAAGGGTCTCCTCCACGGTGAGGCCAGGGTAGAGGGGTTTGTCTTGGGCGAGGAAGGCGAGTCTGGCCAGGCCCGCAGGGTGTTCGGCCGGTTCGTCACCGAAGATGCGGACACTGCCCGCGCTCGGCGCAATCAGTCCGGCGGCCAGGTGCAGGAGAGTACTCTTGCCGGCGCCGTTGGGGCCGACGAGTGCGGCGATACGACCTGCAGGGATGGTGAAGGTCAGGTCTCGTAACGCCCAGCGCCCCTTGTAGAGCTTTCCGAGGCCCTCGGCCTTCAAGGCTTCTTCGTTCACTCCGGTCCTTCTTCCCGCGGGTTCAGTCTCGCCCGCATCACGGCATCGAACAGCGCATGGATGTCGGCCGGTTCCATGCCGCCGACGAAGGCGGCATCGATCCAGCGCACGAGCTCATCCCGCAGTTCCGGACGCCGTTCGGCCGCCGTCCCTCCGAGTCCTCGAAGGACGAACGTTCCCCTGCCGGGACGCGCTTCCACGAGGCCCATGCGATCCAGTTCGCGGTACGCCTTGTGCACAGTGTTCGGATTGATCGCCAGTTGGCCCACGACCTCCTTGGCCGTGGGGAGTTGATCGCCGGGCTTGAGCATGCCTAGGCGCAAGGCCTGCTCGACCTGGCGTGCGAGCTGCAGATATGTCGGCAAGCCCGACCGGCGGTCGAGGTGGAAGTCGAGCATGTCATCCCTAAACTACTAAGACAGTGGTAGAACTGTAGTGAGGGTGGCCCGACCAGGCAAGCCAACTGACCCCCGCGAGGGATGATCAAGCCATAAGCGGACGGCCCGCCGCCCCGGCCTACTCGGCGGTACACCCGTCCGTTACACCGTCGAAGGTGCTGGTGAACCGCAGATCAGCCACCGACGCGACGAGATGTCTTTCGACGTGCACTTCTTCAGGTCGCAGCCGCTGCTCCCGGCGCACGTTTCGGCCATCCAGTGTCCGGCCATTCAAGCGATCTTGAACGGGAGGTGCAGTCCTGTACGAACGCGAATCCGGCAATCGTTCTGCGTCGCGGCAGCGACGAATCGTCCGAGATCGATGGTGGATCGAGTTGGTTCCGATTTCGGGAACCTTACTCAAGTGCACACGGGGGGCTCTCATGGGAGGGCAGGGCTCGACTGCTGCCTGCAAGGGATTCACGATCATCGTTGCGCACCGTTCGCTGCAGCGACTACGCGACACGTACTACGACCGGGCGTCCCCGGAGTTACTGCAATGGAAGTACGTGGACGACATGGACGCGATGGAACAGTGTGATGACGCCTTCGTCGCTCTTCCGGTGTTCACGCCTCAGCATGCAAACGTGGTGGCACAGGTTGCCGCGAGCAACCCAGTTTCGGGAATCGTCGGGGTCGTTGCGGACGCGTCCGGAATGCAGACGCACTTGGCGATCCAGAGCGGAGCGAACTGGGTTCTGAATCTCCTCGTTCATCCTTCCGAGTCGCTCAGGGTATTGCAGGGGCTGCTGCTGCAGCATGCCGCCGCACTCCGGCACAACCGCGGGGCTCTCGCCGGCGCGGAAGGCGCGGACCACGATCCGCTCCGCACTGCGGTACCAGCTCACGCCGATCCGGTCCCACGCGAGGACCTCGTCCCCGACGGAGACGAGGAACTGATGAAGATGCTCTGTGACTGGGTGCCGGTCGGCGAGATGGCGAGGCGTTACTACTGTTCAGAGCGGTCGATGTACCGACGAATCCGTAGGCTCTACGACGCGCTGGGCGTGTCCACTCGCAAGGAGCTCCGGGCCAAACTGCTGTCCAGTACCTCCCCCGGAGCGGCCTCGCCGGCTCGCGGCAGCCGGTGAAGGGCGCGTCCGTGCAGTACCAGAGGCGTTTCACGCCCCGTTCCGTAGATGCGCGACGGCGAACCGAGGGCCAGTGTGTGATCCGCGCATGAGAACGTCTTCTGAACCGTACAGGCGAGGGCGTGAAGTGAATCCCGCAACAGGGGTACGTCCTCGGTCCCGAGGAGATCGACGTTGGTGAATCGGTCCCGCTGTGCACCGCGCGAGAACCGGGAACACAGATCTTGCCGGGCCCAGTCGAGAATGCTAATCCCGAATCGACCGCTCACCCGGGTCTGTTCCGTAGTCGGTGGTGACGGAGGGTGTGGTCAGCCCAGGAGGATGCGGTGGCGGAGGAGAGGGAAACTCGCGCGGCCGTACATCTG
>NZ_JBHYMC010000103.1:0-12418 GCF_042742535.1 Streptomyces sp. NPDC058880 | reverse complement strand
CCAGGTCCGACGGATACCCACCCCCAACACCACTCACGACGAGCTCAACGAACGCCCCAGTAACGGGACACGGCAGATCTCAAACGCGGTCTCAGGGGCCGTCGCTCTGAGCACCGCCCGGGACCTCCTGCGCGCGGGCGCCTGCGACATCGTCCTTGCCGGCGGCAGTGAATCGCCTCTCGCCCCCATGACTGTCGCCTGCTTCGCTCAGATGGGGGCCATCTCCCGGCGCCGCGACCAGCCCCACCTTGCCTGCCGCCCCTTCGATGCCGACCGTGACGGACTCGTCCTAGGAGAAGGCGCAGCCGTTCTGGTCTTGGAACGCCACATTACGGCCAAGGCGCGATGCGCACCCATCAAGGCGCTCCTGCGGGGCTGTGGCACCACCACGGACGCCCACCACCCCGTCGCACCGCACCCCACCGGGGACGGCGCCGCACGGGCCCTGCGCATCGCGCTGCAAGACAGCGGCTGCAGCCCTCGCGACATCGGGCACATCAACGCGCACGGCACCTCTACCCGGCACAACGACGGCGCGGAAGCAGCCGCCTTCACCGACATCTTCGGCTCCAACCTGCCCCCGGTCACCGCGCCCAAAAGCATCATCGGCCATGCCATCGGCGCTGCGGGGGCCATCGAGGCGGCTTACACCGTTCTGGCCCTCCAGCACCAACAGGTTCCGCCCACCGCCAACTTCGAGGTCCAGGACGGTCCTCACAAACTCGACATTGTCACCGGCACGCCTCGCCCCGTCGCCGCGAACACCGCGATCACCTGCTCATTCGGATTCGGTGGCCGGAACTCAGTACTCCTGCTCACGACACCGTAATTGCAGCGCATCCACCTGCCCGCGCCGTGCGGATGGGCATGGGCCGGCGGCTATTTGAGTACGGCGTTCATGACTGCCTTGGCGAGCGGTGCGCCGAGCTTGCCGCCTCCGATGTCGGCGTCGGAGATGTTCATGTCCTTGGGATCGACGAAGACGGCCACACCAACAGGGGAGGTTACGTCAGCCTGCTTGGCGTAGGAGACGAACCACGCGCAGGTCCTTTCGTCGCGTACGTCGATGCCGTGCTCGGATGTGCAGGGCTTCCCGCCGACCCCTCACCCCGGGGATGTGGGCTCCGTTTCACGGTACCTTCCCGCACGGTGTGTTCCATCATGGCCTACACCTTCTTCGCGGTTTCCTCGGAGACGGCCTGGCCGTGAGCCTCAGGCTGCGTCTTCTCGATGACGGACAGATCGGGTGCCTGGATCTGCTCGACCAGGCGGGGCTTCATCACGGCGCCGTCGTTGGCGATGCCTGCGGCAACCACGGCCCATCTGCATCGGGTGCTGGTGAGGCTTTTCTGGCCCCTGCCGGTGAGCGCCCACCCATTGATCACCACGCGGACCCTCTTCGGCCGCCATGGTGACGGACAGGTCACCCGCTGCCGCTGCACACAGGGAGGCCGGATCACGCCCATGCTGCGAAGCAGCCTGCTCCATCACGTCCTCATCCCCGCTGCTCGCCGCGTGGAGATCTGCCCCGTCCTCGGCGCCGCCATCCGGCGGTACTTCGGTAGCGGCCCCAGGCGGCCGGGGAGACTGCCTGCGCCCCGTGTACAGAGCGAGATGAGGAACGCGGATGCGCAGATGTGTACTGACGCTGGCCCTGACGGCGAGTTTCGGCCTCGCTTTGCCGACCGCTGCCGCACAGGAGGCGGGCACCGCAGTGCCTGAAACCCTCCGCGCCTACGGCGTAGGCGGCCAGCTGGCGGGTCTCCAGGTCGAACCGACCCCATTGGCGACCAGTACCCGCCCCAGCGCCTCGACCGCGGGAATCCGCATCGGACGAGGACCGAACCGCATTTCCACCGGGGCTGCCTCAGCCTTTGTCTCCTACGACAGCGACATGGAGCGCGCCGAGGCGACCGTTGCTGATATCAGTATCTACGCGGTGATCGGGCGCATCACCGCCCAGCAGGTTTCCGTCACCTGCCGCGCCCAGAGGGACTCGGGAACGCAGGGCGTCGCCACGCTCACCCGGGCCTCGGTGGGAACCACCGAGCTGCCCGCGACCCCAGCCCCCAACACCGTGATCCTGTACCCCGCCGCCGCACCCGTGTTCGAACTGACGGTCAACGAGCAGTCGACCGCCCGTGGAGCCTTGACCGTCAACGCACTGCACGCACGCGCACTGGACGGTTCCGCCGATCTTGTCATCGGCTCGGCCACCTGCGGCCCCCTCGCCACGCCGGACGAGCCCACGTGCCCGGCCGGCTTCGTCGCGTGCGGCGACGGGGTCTGCATTCCCGCAGACCAGGTGTGCGACGGGGAGAAAAACTGCGACGACGGTAGCGACGAAACCTATTGCGGCCAGACTGCCGGCCTGCCGTGTCCGGAGCACTGATACCCCGCCCGCGCATAGTGCCTTCCCGCAGCACGGCGTCCGCTGCATCTGCCGTCTGGTCGCGGCGGTCAAGCAGGCCGGTCTCATCGAATCCCTCAACAACGCGAAGGACATCACCGTCTTCGCCCCGACGAACAACGCCTTCGCCAAGATTCCGAAGGTCCGACCTCGACAAGATCCTCGCCTAGAAGGCGACGCTCAGCCAAGCCCTCACCTGCCACGCCGTCGGCCAGAAGCTCACCTCCAAGCACCAGCGCGGGGGCACCGCGTCGAGCGCGTGGTGTGCCAGGCGTGCGCCGCACCGGGTGTTGCAGGTCTGCGATTTCGTGTGCAGGTGGGGCCTCGACGTACAGGCCCTGCACAAGCCCCGGGGGTCGCGGGACGGCGATGCCGGACTGCCCTGCTGACAGGGTGTTCTCTCTCTACGCGCCCCGTTTGAGCACGGCGTTCATGACGGCTTTGGCGATGGGTCCGGCGAGGCGGCCACCGCCGATCTCGGATTCGGGGATGTCCATGTCGCTGGGGTCGATGAAGACGGCGACCGCGACTGGGGAGGTCCCGTCGCTCTGTTTGGCGTAGGAGACGAACCAGGCGTAGGGGCGATTGTCTCGTACATCGACGCCGTGTTCGGCGGTTCCCGGTTTCCCGCCCACGGTCACGCCGGGTATCTGCGCCTGGCCGGCGGTGCCTTCGCGGACGGTGTGCTCCATCATGTCCTGCACCTTGCGGGCGGTGGCCTCGGAGACTGCCTGGGCGTGGGGCTCGGGTTCGGTCTTCTCCAGCACGGACAGGTCGGGCCCGTTCATTTGTTCGACCAGGTAGGGCTTCATCACCTTGCCGTCGTTGGCGATGCCGGCCGCGACCATGGCCATCTGCATCGGGGTGCTGGTCAGGCTTCCCTGGCCTATGCCGGTCAAGGCGGTCTGCGGCCGGTCGAGCCGCTCGGGGTAGGAGCTGGCCGCGGTGCGGACCGGCGTGAAGTGCTCCTTGTTGAAGCCGAACTTCTCCGCGGTCTCGCGCATCTTCTCCACGCCTGTCTTCAGAGCCGCGTCGAGGAAGACGCTGTTGCAGGACCACTGCATGGCCGTCTTCATCGACACCTTGTCGCACTGGGCGTCGGGTACGACGTTGCCGATCGTGCTGCTGCTCTGTGGCAGCGTGTAGCGGGCGGGCAGGCCGGAGGATGCGTCGATGTCGGTGACCGTACCGTGCTCGAGGGCGGCGGCCGCGGTGAGGATCTTGAAGGTGGAGCCGGACGGGTATGCCTCGCGGATCGCCCGGTTGCTGAGCGGCTTGTCCTTGTCCTGGTCGAGGCGGGTGAACTCCTCGCCCTCCTTCATGGAGTTCCCGGTGAACACGGACGGATCGTAGGACGGGGTGCTGGCCAGGGCGAGGATCTTCCCGGTGCGGGGGTCGAGGGCCACGACCGCACCTTTCGCACCGAGGTCCGTGAGCCCCTGGTAGGCGGCCTTCTGTGCCTTGGGGTCGATGGTGGTGACGATGTCACCACCCGCGGTCTTCTTTCCGATCAAGGTGTCGAATAGGCCGCGCTGCAGACGGAGGTCCGTGCCCGCGAGGATGTCGCGGTGGACACCTTCAAGAAAGGTGGCCCCCTGTGCCTGGGAGAGGTAGCCGGTGATCGGCGCGTACATCGGCCCGTCGACGTAGGTGCGCTTGTACAACAGGTCGGAGCCCGGGGTCGGTATCGAGCCGGTGATCGGGCGTCCGCCGACGATGATGTCCCCGCGGGGGCGGCTGAAGGCCTCGATCAGGTTTCTGCGGTTGTTCGGGTCTTTGGCCAGGCTCTCGCCGGAGACTGCGTGGATCCAGGTCGCGCGGCCGAGCAGGGCGAAGAACAGCACCCCGAAGAAGACTGCGGTGTGCCGGAGGGTCTTGTTCATGTTCGCTTTCGAAGAGGTGTGCGCCAGATCAGGGGCGGGGGCCGGTCAGGAGGGGGCGTGGGGGATGGCTTCGAGAAGGTGGCGCACGACGGGTACGGCGGACGATCCGCCGGTGATGCCGCCTTCGACGACGACGGCGACGGCGACGTTGCCGCGGGTGGCGACGACCCAGCCGTTGTTCGGGGCGCTTTCGCTGACCTCGGCGGTGCCGGTTTTCGCGCCGACGTTCCCGGGCAGGCCGGCCAGACCGCGCGCGGTGCCGTCGGTGACGGTGGCCCGCATCAGGGCGCGCAGCTGGGTGACGACCTCGGCGGGCAGCGCGCTGGTGGTGGTCTTGTCCTCGGTGCCGGGGGTGATGGTGGGCTGGTGGAAGGTTCCGGAGACGGCGGTCGCGGCGACGGAGGCCATGGTCAGCGGGTTTCCCAGCACGCGGCCCTGGCCGATCATCGAGGCGGCCTTCTCGGTCTGGTCGCCGGGGGCTGGTACGGATCCGTCGAAGGTGGGAAGGCCCACGTTCCACTCCTGCCCGATGCCGAAGTACTTCCCGGCGACCTCGCCGAGTTCGTTGTCGCCGACTTTGCCGCGCAGGCTGATGAACCCGGTGTTGCAGGACTCGGTGAAGTTCTTGGTGAACGTCGCGCCGGGAAACTCGGACGTCTCGACGTTGTGGAACTGCTTGCCGACGGTCAGGTACTTGGGGCAGTCGACGATGTCGCCCGGTTTAACGGCGTCGGCCAGGAGCAGCGCGCTGGTGGTGACGATCTTCCAGGTGGAGCCGGGGGCGTAGGTGCCGGAGAGCGCGCGGTTGAACCCGGCGGCCGGCGAGTTCGCCACGGCCAGGATCTCGCCGTTGTCGATGCGCAGAGCCACGAGCGCCGCGTCCTTGCCGTCGGCCTTCGCGGCCAGGGCCTGGTCAGCCGCCTTCTGCCACTCCGCGTCGAGCGTGGTGCGAATGCTCTGTCCGGCCGCGGCGCCGTCTTCCTTGCCGAACCGGGCCTCGATGCCGGTGACCTCTCCGCTGGCCCGGTTGATCCGCTCGATGACGCCGCGCGGACCGGCCCCTGCACGCTGCGCGATCTGGTCGAGCACCGGTTTCAGGGACGGGCCGGCGTCCGCGGACAGCGGCTTGCCCGTGCGGTCGGTGACCGGGGCGGTATCGGTGTCCTGGCGCTGCAGGCGGAACTTCTCGGTGCTGCTCAGACTCGGGTGGACCAGTGACAGGTCCCACGCGATCTTCCACGCCCCGTTGTCCTGTCGGCGCACGGGTATCTGAGAGTCGTAGGACCAGGTCCCCAGACCGGTGACCGGCATCTTTGCGGAGAACGCGAGGGTGACGGTACCGTCCTCGGCCGCCCGGGCCGCGCCGGCAGTCAGGGCCGGTTTGCTGATGTCGAGCCCTGCGGTGAAGTTCCGCAAGGCCGTCTGTGCCTGGTCGGGGCTGGTGGTGCGGGCCCCCGCGCTTTGGGTACGGCCGGCTGCCCAATCTGCCAGGAAGCCCTGAGCCTGGGTCACGGCGGCCGGATCGGTGACCGGCCGGTCCGGTTCGAACGGTCCCCAGTGCGCGACGTACGCGCCGCCTGCCGCGACCGCGGCAACGCCGACTGCCGCGACAGCTATGTGCAGGAGGCGCCGACGTCCGCGGGTGGGGGCAGGGTGTTCCAATTCAGACATCACAGGGTCCTTCCGACTTTCAGCTGGACTGCTTCACGAGTGGGGCGGTGAGTGTTCCGGGTGGGTGCTCACGGCCGAAGCCGGGGTGCGGGAATGCGCCCGGCGGGGAATCCCGGGCAGACCGGGGTTGCAACGCCTTGGGGGGCGTGCGGCGAGGGCGCAGACGCCGCGGGCCACCGGTGCCGCGCAGGCGTTCCTGCTGCACCTGGTGTGCCGACGCAGGAAACTCCGGCCGGGGTCCGGTCCGGGCATCAGGGGCAGGTACGCATGCCAGGGTGCAGGCGCCCACGCCGACCGCGAACAGCAGGGCGATAAGAGCCAGAGCGGGAATCGAAGGGGTGGACATGCCCTGAGATCAGCACTACCCCCCCTATTGTGTCCAATATCTGAATCGACCCTGGAACGATGCCTTTCTGATATCGTTGCTGTTCGTGGACATAGTCGGGCATGTGCGGTGCTTTGTCGCTGTTGCAGAGGAGAGACATTTCGGTCGAGCAGCTGTACGGCTCGGCATGGCGCAGCCGCCCCTCTCCCAGCGCATCCAGCGACTGGAGAAGGAGCTCGGGGTGCAGCTGTTCGAGCGCACCAGCCGCAGCGTCACCCTCACTCCAGGCGGCGCGCTCCTTCTGGACGAGGCACGCGCCCTGCTCGCCCGTACCGACACGTTCCTGGCCGACGCTGCCCGCATCCGGGACGGCCGCAGCGGCCTCCTGCGCGCCGCGCTCCCCTCCGGCATTGCCGGCGAGTCCGTCGCCGCGATCCTCGCCGGTCTGCACCGGAGCCAGCCAGGCCTGGAGGTGGAACTCCACGAGCTGTCCACCGCCGAACAGCTCGCCCGCATGGCCGCCCACGAACTCGACGCGGGAGTGATCCACCACCCCTGCGACACCGCCGGCCTCGACCTTGGCCCCGTCCTCCGCCGTGAACTCGGCGTCCTGTTGCCGCAGGGCTCACCCCTGGCCGCACGAGCCGAAGTACAGCTCTCCGCCCTGGCCGGACACGACCTGATCCTCTTCCCCCGCGCGGACGCCCCCGCCCTCTACGACGAGCTCCTCACCACCTGCGCCCGCGGCGGCTACACCCCCGACACCGTCCGCCACGGCCAGGGCGACAGCTTCATCCGCGGCCTGATCCACTCCGTCAACGCCATCGCCCTCACCCCACCCGCCCCCGGGCACCCGGCCGACGGCGCCGACCAGGACATCGTCTGGCGCCCCCTGACGGGCACCCCGCTGGCCTGGCGCTTCTCCACGGCCTGGCCCAAAGACCGCAACAACGCCGCCGCCCTCGCCTTCGCCGACGCCGCCCTCAACGTCCTACGGAACACCACCGGCGTGTCCGCCGACCTTCCCCCGCGCCCCCTCCACCTGCGCCCGGCATCGGAGTACTGGCTGTGAACCCCCTCCAGCGCATCCACACCGCCTTCACCGACGCCGGCGCCACCGGCTGGCTCCACGCTTTGGACATCGACACCGGCGCCGAGATCAACGCCGGTGCCGACCATCCCGTCGTCACCGCCAGCGTCCACAAGCTCTGCCTGCTCCTCACCCTCCACCAGCACGCCGAGCAAGGCCTCCTCGACCTGACCGAACAGCACGAATGCCCACCCGACCGACGCACCTCAGGCCCGACCGGACTGGCCGCGATGCTCGACCCCGTCCGGATCTCCCTGCGCGACGCCGCCTACCTCATGACAGCCGTCAGCGACAATGCCGCCGCCGAACTCCTCCTGCAACACGTCGGCCTCGACGCCGTCAACACCACCACCCAAAACCTCGGCCTCACCCGCACCCGCGCCCTTCACACCTTCGCCCACACCCAGGCCACCCTCCGCGAAGACGCCGGCCCCGCCGGCGCCCAAGCCCTGACCGACCCCCGCGTCATCGCGCGCCTGCGCGCACTGGACCCCGCCCGCACCAACCACAGCACCCCCCGCGACATGACCCGCCTCCTTACCGCGATCTGGCGCGACGAGGCCTCCACACCCGAACACGGCGCCGCGATCCGCCGCATCCTCGGCCTCCAGGTCTGGCCCCACCGCATGGCCTCCGGATTCCCCTTCGACGACGTCCACGTCGCCGGAAAGACCGGCACCCTGCCCACCCTCCGCAACGAGGTCGGCGTCATCGAATACCCCGACGGCGGCCGCTACGCCATCGCCGTCTTCACCCGCGCCGCCAACCCCGCCGCCACCCTCCCCGCCGTCGATGCCGTCATCGGAACTACCGCCCGCATCGCCGTCGACGCATTGCGCACCCGATAGGCATACAGGAAGACTCCCTACAGGCCGCTGGGTCTGGTGGCGCACCACCCCCAAAACCTCAGCCCCCCAGAGCGCGCAATGGAAGACCGGTGCCGCTCAGCGGCACCGGTCTTCCGGCTGGAGTCGAGGGCTCTCCGGGGTCAGGGAAGGGAAGTGCACGACCTCCTGGCCTGCTCCACAACGGCTGCCAAGTACTGGGCCCGACACCGTGCCGATCTGCAGTCGGGCGGGAACTCGACAGTGATCGTGACATCAGGGCCGGCTCCGCAGTCGATGGTGATGGTAGGGCCAGGGGCGGGGCGGGCCGCGGGCCCAGGCAGCGCCGTGGCCTGGGCAACCGGGACACTGAGCAGAGCCGCCGACAGCAGGCCGACGGCAACTGTGCGGAAACGGGTGATCGTCATGGAGCCTCCGATGCTGGATGTGTAAGCCAGTTACTCCTCGTTTCCCGCTGGGCGCGACCCGGACAAGACCGAACGGGTGCCTCCTCCCTGCCGTGGCCTTGGGCCTGCGGAAGCGAAGCGCCCGCCTCGCGGTCCGCATCGCTTGATCCCGCAGACCGCGATCACGACCCCGTCCGGATCTCCCTGCGCGACGCCGCCTACCTCATGACAACGGTCAGCGACAACGCCGCCGCCGGCCTCCTTCTGCGTCGCGTCGGTGGTGTCTGACGCTTGTAGCGCACGGTCAGCCCTGGTTGTTGCTCAGCGAAGGTGCCCTTCGTGCAGGCCGTGCTCTGGCGATACAAACGGCGCATGGAGAAGCCGACGCTCCGAGGCCACCGTGCCACGAGCTCGGTGCAGATCGGCTCCAGCTCAGGGCGCGGTACCGTCCCCATTCGTGAGACACAACGTACCTGGACACGTGTTCCGCTTGCATAACGCAGGCGGGACAGAATCCGCGCCGGAGGGTCGGGTAGGTTGCGTACCACTTCGGCTCGCCCCCGGGCCCGGTCCACGTCAGGGAGTCCAAGGGGAACCCCACCCAGAGAACCGCCGGTCCGCCGGAGATTCGTGTCTCATGGACACACGAACACAAATGCGGATCATCCGGCACGCCGGTGACCTGGTATGAGATCCGACCGCACTGGCAGTGCCCCGTTCGGACCGGCGCTGGAGCATCCGATCCGGCTCTGGTGGCCGGCAGCGGCCGAGTGGGCACAGGCGGCGTGCCGAGGGCGGGTGGCGTCTTGCTCATGCGAGTCCTCGCTTCGAAGTCAGAGGAGGGCTAGACGATGGTGAGGTCGGTGGCGTCTGGCTGTTCGGTGACGGGCTGCCGTGGCGGCCCGGGGATCCCGAACTCCGTTCGGGTCCGGTGGACGGCGGTGGGCTGGCCGGCTGCCGGAACACGCGAGGGAGGAGCGGGGGCAGGGAAGCGAGTCCTTCCCTTGTGGGACAGGGGGAAGAAATGATCGCGGGACTAGGCGTGATCAGGGACGTCGTAGGGCTGGAAGTGCGCGGGTGGGTGGTCGAGCGGTAGGGCCGGGTCCCATACGGTCAGGCACTGCGCGGACGGAACGAACAGAGGCTGGGGCAGGGCATCCTGGGGCCAGAAGCGCCAGGAGCCGATGGTGTTCTCCCGCTGTTGCGGGGCGCCCGACCAGCGGGTGACCAGGACAGGCACCGTCACCCGGATGACGTCGCCGACGCGGTCGAGGAGCGTGCCCAGCACCCGTGTGCCGGTGGGGTCGGCGACGAGGCCGGCTTCCTCGGCGAGTTCCCGTGCGGCGGCCTCGGCGAAGGTCTCGCCAGGCTCCACGGAGCCGCCGGGGAGTTCCCAGGTGCCGCGGCGGTGCTTCCCCAGGAGGAGTCCGTCTGGGCCGTGCACGATCACTCCCACTCCTACGGCGGCGTGGGGTGAGGGCGGGTTGTTCGAGCGGGGCCGGCTCGGCACCCGGTCCGGGCGGCGAGCTGTGTAGAGCCGGTATGACAGCGGCTGGCCGGCCTGTGGGGAGTCGATCGTCGTGACTGTCTCCACGACGAGGCCGTGGTCGACGAGAAGGTCCTCCCACAACTGGGGTTCGAGGACCCACATGTGCATCTGGTGCTCGATGTCCGTGCCGGGCAGCCGAAGGACCTCGGGACGGGCGGTGACGGGGTCGGACGGCCCGGCGCCGGCCGAGTTGGTGTGCAGGGCGGTGAACAGCAGTCTGCCGCTCGGCTTGAGGCCGGTGGCCAGGGCGGGCAGAAGGCGGTGCGGATCCAGGAAGGGGACGCCGCTGACGGAGTAGATGAGGTCGTACGGGGCGGCTTGCCGCAGGTGCTCGACCGCGTCGGCGCAGACCAGGCGCAGGCCGGGGACGTTGGGGTAGCGGTCGAGGGCGCGCTGGTGCTGCGTGGGGGAGGCGTCGACGGCGGTGACTTCGGCGCCGAGGGCAGCGAGATGGGCGGCGTGCCTGCCGACCCCGGCTCCCAGGTCCAGGACGCGCAGACCGGCAACGTCTCCGAGGGTGTCGATGCCGGGCCCGGCCTGAGGGATGTCCCAGGCCCAACCGTCGAGCTCGGGCAGGTCGAAGGTGCGGCCGAGCTGGTGGCGGCCGTAGAGAGTCCAGATCTCGCCGGCGTGCCTTTCGACGTCGAGCACGAGGTGGTTCCTTTCGTTCGCGAGGGCGGATGGTCAGGGGCGTAGGGCGCAGGGGCGCAGGACGTCGGTGTCGGCGGTGCGTACGACGGACCAGCCGGTCGTGAGCAGCTCGGCGTCGGCAGGCGAGATGCCGAGTCCGAGGAGTGCCGGGCCGGTGGAGCGCCAGGACGCCGCCTGGTGCCGGACGGGCAGGATCCGCCCGTCCCTGGGATGCTGGAGCAGCACCATGGCGTTCCCCATGCTCCGGTGTGCGGCGCTCACGGCCGGACCTCCCTCATGAGCCGGTCCAGGGTCCGCCGGCCCCGGGCCGTGACCTCGTCGTCATCGTTGTCCGGCCCCCAGGCCAGGCAGTTGACCGCGTCCAGAGCGGTCAGGAAGCGCAGTGCCTGCTGCTCGGCGTCGGACAGCTTCCGCCCGTAGGAGAGGAGGAACGCCTTCTCTCGGTCCGGATGGTCGGCCCACTGGGTGGTGGCGAGGATGACGAAGTCCTGGACGCGGGCAGCCGGACGGGTGCGCTCGAAGTCGACGAGGGCGAGACCTTGCTCTGACCACAGCCAGTTCCGAGGCTGGTTGTCGCCGTGGATGAAGCCGACGGGCACGGGCCCGACGCGGCGGAGCCGCGCGGCGTGGTCTCGGATCAGCCGCTGCTCGTCCTCGGTGAGCCGGTCCCCGGTACGAGCCAGGTACTTCTCCGCTCCGTCGGCGGCGGTATTCAAGGAGGCTTCGGCCTCCGCCCGGTCGCCGCGTTCGAGTTCGCCCGCCTCGTGGAGGCGGGCGCACAGCACTCCAGCCTGCTGGTGTACGGCCCGCCACTCGGCGCCGCCCAAGCCGAGCTGCTTCGCCGGGGTGCCGGGGACCGCGGTGAGGAGCATGGCCAGGTCCTGGGCGCGGCTGTCGATGAGGTGGGGGGCCCGCGTGTGGCCGAGGGCGGGGACGACGTGGCGGTATGCCCGGCTCTCACGGGTGAAGAACTTCTGACTGGGGGAGACCTTCAGATAGTGGTGCACCCCGCGTTCGCCTTCCAGGTTCCAGACCCGGGAGCGGTCCCAGTCGTGCGAGGCGTCGCGGACGGACACGACGGGGCCGATCTGTTGTTCCGCCCAGCGCCGCAGAGCCGCAGGCAGTGGCTTTGGCCGGCTCATCCTGCAGACCTCGTGCCCGGGCGGGGGAGGGCGGTTCGGCAAGGTACGCCGCCCTCGGGTTCGGTGCGGTTGGAGAACCGGGCCATCATCAGCGACCGCCGCACCAATACAGGCAGGCGCCAGGCCATCGTCGCCGCCCCCAGCCGAGACTCGTCCCGGTACTGGAACTCCTCCTCCTGGCCCCCGCCAGCTTTGTCCGGACGAGTTCCCTCAGCTTCGTCTGCGCGCGCCTGTTTGGATGTGTCTTCCACCGTCAAGCTGTCCCCCTCGTGGTCGAAGCAGGTTCGCGGGACTCAACGAGCCAGCCGCGATATCGAACGTGTGTATTTCGGTCGGACGTGAAACCCCGGGATGGTGCGGATATGAGAGGGCGTTAAGTCCGTTCTTCCTCGGTTCGTGATCGCTCGATCGTGGTACTGATCGCCATGCCGGACACCTGCTAGACATGTCCATGCTGAGATGCGGG
>NZ_JBHYMC010000102.1:0-12604 GCF_042742535.1 Streptomyces sp. NPDC058880 | reverse complement strand
AGGGGGGGGGCCCGCTGATGGCGGCGGAGGAGCCCGCCGCGGGTCCGCCCAGCGGGGGGGGTGGCCAGTGGGGTGCGGGCCCACCGCCCGGTCCGGGTGGCGCGCTGCCGCCGTCCCCACGAGGCAGCGCGGGCGGGGCGCCGTCCGGTCACCGGGACGGCGCCCCGCCGGTTCAGGGGGCCTGGCCGGCCGCCGGCCGAGCGGGGCGGTCGGGCCCGAGGCCCAGGGACGGGAGCATGACCGCCTCCACGAACCGGATCAGGTAGTCGGCGTCCGCGTACTGCCCCTCCAATACCGGCCGGATGCGGAGCACGCCCATCAGCTGGGCCGGCAGGAACTCCGCGGCGGGATGGCCCGCGGAGATCTCGCCGCGGGCCACGGCCCGCTCCACCATCGCGTCGAAGGCCGCCAGTTCGGGTTCGACCAGGGCCTCGCGCAGGGCGGCCTGGAGCGCCTCGTCGCTGAGGACGGCGTGCCCGAGGGCCTGCGTCAGCCGGGTGTCGCGCCCGGAGGTGCCGGCAGCGATCCGGGCCGCCTCGCGCAGGTCGCCCGCCAGGGTCCCGGTGTCCACCGCGGCGAGGGTGCCCCGCCGTGCGGAGCGCAGGGCGGCGGCCACCAGCTGGGGCTTGGTCTTCCACTGCCGGTAGAGCGTGGACTTGCCGCAGCTGGCCCGGGCGGCGATGCCCTCCATCGTCAGGGCCTCGTAACCGTGCTCGCGCAGCTGCTCCAGGACGGCGTCGTAGAACTCCTGCTCCCGCTCCGGGGTGATCTTGGAGCGGCGTGCGGGGGGCGGCGTCGACGTCATGGGCTGCGGCTCTCCTCGGGGGCGCCTCGGCTGCTGGTTCCGCTGAGAAGTGTACGGGAACGCGACCGTATCGGTACACCGACGTATCGATACGACAATGTATCGATACACTGGCGTGTCGCTGTGCGCGCAACAGGAGGAGAGACCGGGGGATGACCGCCCACACCACGCCTGCCGGGCCGGCAGGCGGACCGAGAGCCGCCCGCCGGCGCCTCATACGCGAGCTGCTGCTCGTCGCCGGCTTCTTCATCGTCTACAAGGCGGGCCGACTGCTCTCGACCGACCGCACCGACGAGGCCTTCCGCAACGCGGACCGGATCTGGGACGCGGAGCGCCTGCTGCACCTGCCCGGCGAGGGCGCGGTGCAGCGGCTACTGCTCCACGGGGACGCCCTCGTGATCACCGCGAACACCTACTACGCGGCCGTCCACTTCCCCGCCACCGCCCTCTTCCTGGTCTGGCTCTACATTCGCCGCCCCGCCCACTACCTGTGGACCCGCCGGGTGCTCGCCGTGCTCACCGGAGCCGCGCTCGTCCTGCACCTCGCCTATCCCCTGGCGCCCCCGCGGATGCTCCCCACGGCGGGGCTCGTCGACACCGGTCAGGTCTACGGGCCCTCCGTCTACCGGGCCGCGCCGGACACCGACACCCTGGCCAACCAGTTCGCCGCGATGCCCTCGCTGCACTTCGGCTGGGCGCTGATGCTCGCGATCGGTGTGATCGTCGCGACCCGGGGGGCGAAGGGCGCGAAGAGCTCGTCCCGGCGGATGCTGTGGCTGCTGCATCCGCTGGTGACCCTGCTGGTGATAGTCGGCACCGCCAACCACTACTGGCTCGACGCGGTCGTGGCCGCCGCTCTCCTCGGGATCGCCCTGCTGGTGGTCCCCCGGCCGCGGGCGGGCGGCCGGGACGACACGGACGCGGGCGCGGGGGCCCGAAGCGGCCAGGACGGCACGGAAGCCGAGGGCGCCGTGCGCGCGGGGCCGCGCCGGGAGAGCACCGCCGCGTCCGTGGGAGCGGGAAGGTGAACGACACCGCCCTCGCCGTCGTGCTCTGCCTCGCCTCGGCCGTGGCCTACGCGGCCGGCGCTGTCGCCCAGGAACGGCTGGCCCGCGCCGGCGCCGCGCGCAGCGCGGGGGCGCTGCTGGGCTCCGGAGTCTGGTGGTGGTCGGCCGGACTGAACGCGGCCGCGGCCCTGCTGCACGCGGCGGCACTGCGCTACGGGCCCCTCACCCTGGTGCAGCCATTCGGCGCGCTCACCCTGGTGGCCGCCGTCCCCATGGGGGCGCGCCGGGCCGGACGCCGGGTGGCGGCCACCGAATGGCGTGGGACCCTCGCCACCGTCGTCGGGCTCGGCCTGCTGCTGCTCCCGGCCTCCGGGCCGGCCCCCGATGACACCCTCACGCTGGCCGAGGCGCTGGTCGTCTCCGGGACGACGACGGCGGTGATCCTGCTCCTGACCGCGGTCAGGGACCCGGGCACGGGCCTGCGGCACGCCACCGCCTCCGGGCTGGCCTCCGCGGTGGCCTCCGCACTGACCCAGACCGTGGCCGTCGCGGGCGGCCGCGGGGGATCGCTGCTGAGCGTCCGGGTCGTCGCCGTGGCGCTGCTGGTCGTGATGTTCGCGGTCGGCGGGATGCTGCTGTCGCAGCGGGCCTACCGGGGCGGCGGGCTCGGCGCCCCGCTCGCCGTGGTGAACCTGGCCAACCCGCTTGCCGCGGCCGCCATCGGTGCGGCCCTGCTCGGCGAACGCCTCCAGGGCGGGCCGGCCGGGTTGGTGCTGGCGGGGGCCGGAGCCCTCGTGGCGGCGCGGGGCGTGGTCCTGCTGACCCGGGCGCCGGCCGCTCCGACGGGCGCCCCACCGACCGGGGTGTCGGCCGCCGCGGCCGAACTGGCCGTACCCGGGGGACGGGTTCCCGTCTGATCCCGGGGGCCGCGCGACGGTGCACGGAAACGCTCCGTGGAAACGGTGCGCGGAAAGGCTGCGCGGAAAGGCTGCGGGGAAAGGCTGCGGGGAAAGGCTGCGGGGAAAGGCTGCGGGGAAAGGCTGCGCGGAAACGTTTCGCCTCGCGCGGATCCCCGGCGCGTCGCCCTCGGGCCCGCCGGGTTCCGGCCGTTGTCGGGCCTTGCCTTGCCTTGCCTCGCCACCGCCCCCGCCCCCGCCGGCGAGGCCCGGCCCCCTACCCTGTTCGCACGGCGCGACCCAGGAGAACGAGTAGCGAGGAACCGGTACCGACATGAGCGTCACCCCTGTCCCCACCGCAGACCTGTACGACGAGCACGGCGAAGCCCTCGGCATCTGCACCACCGGATTCCGGCAGTTCGGCGGCCGCAGGCTCTTCGCCGGCCCCGTGCGGACGGTCCGCTGCCACGAGGACAACGCCCTGCTGCGCGAACTGCTTCACGCTCCGGGCGGGGGCGCCGTCCTCGTCGTGGACGGAGGCGGCTCGCCGCACACCGCCCTGGTCGGCGACCTCATCGCCGGCGCCGCCGAACGCAACGGCTGGGCAGGCCTGATCATCAACGGCTCAGTCCGCGACAGCGTGGCCCTCGGCGGGCTCGACCTCGGTGTGAAGGCCCTGGGCACCGTCCCCCGCAAGAGCGGCAAGACCGGCGCCGGCGCCGTGGACGAGCCCGTCACCATCGGCGGGGTCACCTTCTGCACCGGGGACACCGTCCACGCGGACGACGACGGAGTGGTCGTCCTGCGCGGCTGACGACCGGAACCGGCCAGGTCCGGCCCTCCGGGCCTGGCCGCCGCCCGGCGCACCGGGTTTCACTGCCGGTCCATGAGACGACACAGGATCACGGGCCTGCTCGGAGCGCTCGCGCTGGCCGCCGGCACCCTGGCCGCCGCGGGTCCCGCGCGGGGGCTGCCACCGGCCGACCCGCCGCCCGCCGAGTTCGGCACCGACTGGCACGACCCCCTCACCGCCGCTCCGCCCGTCACCAAGCCCGCCACCCGGTCCTGCCGGGTGACCCTCGCGCAGGCCCGGTTCCGCGACTTCACCCCCTTCCGCGGCCACTACACGCCCCCCACCGCCTGCGGCGCGGCCGACTGGGCCGCAGTGGTGCTCCGCCTCGACGGCAAGGTCAAGGGCCGCCAGTACGACCGCCTGGGCCACCTCTCCCTGGGCGGTGTGGAGATCCTGCGCACCTCGACGCCCCAGCCCTCGCCCGACGGCATCGCCTGGTCCGTCGAGAAGGACGTCACCCGCTACCGCGACACCCTCGCCCGCCCGCAGCCCGTCGAGATGCTCATCGGCAACGTCGTGAACGACACCTACACCGGCGTCATCGACGTCACGGTGACCCTGACCTTCTACGCGGCCGACGGACGCACCCCCGCACCCGATACCCCCGACCGGGTGCTGCCCCTCATCACGCCGACGATCACCACTCCGCGCAACACCGAACGGTTGCTCGCCGAGGTGTACGCCACCGGCTCCGGCGGCGGCTGCGAGGAGTACTGGTACCTGACCACCCCCGCCGGAACCCCGTACTCCTGCACAGCCGACGGCGGCCCCCACCGCGAGGTCCGCGTCCTCGTCGACGGGCGGCTCGCCGGCATCGCCGCGCCTTTCCCCACCGTCTGGACCGGCGGCTGGTCCAACCCCTTCCTCTGGTACGTCACCCCCGGCCCGCGCGCCTTCGACGTCCAGCCGATCCGCTACGACCTCACGCCCTACGCCGCCCTCCTCAACGACGGCCGCCCGCACCGCATCGAGGTGACCGTCGCGGGGCTGCCCGCCGGGCAGAGCGGCTGGAGCACCCCCACCAACCTGCTGCTCTGGCAGGACGAGGCCCGCCGGGTCGTCACCGGCGCCCTCACCCGGCATGAGGAGAGCGCCCCGACGGGCTACTCCCGCTGGACCCCCGCAGTCCCGGGCGAACTGCACCGGGTGGACACCGAGGGCGGCCACCGGCTGACCACCGCCGGATACCTCAACACCTCCCGCGGCCGAGTGGCCACCACCGTCAGCCGCTCCGTGCACCACACCTCCGCCCACCGCTGGACCGAGGGCGAGAGCCGCGATGCGCTGACCGCGGCCTGGACCGACGACGAGAGCGTGACGCACGGACCGACGACCACCCGGACAGGCCGCACCTACACCATGGACGGCGAGACCACCCTCGGCGCGGGCGACCGCCTGCGCACGGTCCTGACCCTGGGCGACCACGCGGACACCGTCACCCTGCGCGGCGGCCGGACCATCGGGACCTCCCGGCTCGACGACCGGTACACCGGCGACGCCACCTACACCGCGAACGTCCCGCGCGACCAGCGCCACGCGGTCGCCACCACCACCGTCCGACACCGGCTGTACGGGGCGCAGGTGCCCGGCGGGTGCTACGACCGCACGGTGACCGCCGTCCAGGGAACGGTCACGGTGGACCGGCGGCGCTGCTGACCGCGGCGGCACTTACGATGATCCGCCATGGACACGAGTGAGGCCGGCAGACGGCTGATCGACGGGCGCTTCGAACTGGTCGCGCCCCTGGGCAGCGGCGGCATGGGTACCGTCTGGCGGGCGCGCGACATCGCCCTGCACCGAGAAGTGGCTCTCAAGGAGGTGCGCCCGCCGGACCCGGCGACCGCAGCCGCCCAGCCCGGCCTCGCGGACCAGATGCGTGAACGTGCCGTCCGCGAGGCACGCGCCCTCGCCCGCCTCGCCCACCCCCACGTCGTGACGATCCACCACATCGTCGAGCCCGCGGACGGCACGGACGGGCACCCGTGGATCGTCATGGAGATGGTCCGGGGAGGCTCCCTGCACGACCGCCTGGAGTCCGGCCCCATGCCGCCCGCCGAGGTGGCGCGGCTCGGCCTCGACGTGCTGTCCGCGCTGCGCGCCGCGCACGCCGAGGGGATCCTCCACCGTGACGTGAAGCCCGCCAACGTGCTGCTGCGCCCCGACGGGTCGGCCGTGCTGACCGACTTCGGCATCGCCGCGCTGCACGACTCCACCGCGCTCACCGCGACGGGAGTGCTGATCGGCTCCCCGGAGTACATCGCGCCCGAGCGGGTCCGCGGGGAGGAGGGGCTGGCCGCCTCCGACCTGTGGTCGCTCGGCATGCTGCTCTACGTGGCCGCCGAGGGGAGCCACCCGCTGCGCCGGGCCACCAGCCTGGCCACCGTCGTCGCCGTACTCGACGAGCCCATCCCCGCGCCGGTCCGCTCCGGCCCGCTGGGGCCCGTACTGGAACGGCTGCTCGTGCGGGACCCGGCCGCGCGCCCCGACGGAGCACAGCTGGAACACCTGCTCCGGGACGCGAGCGCCGCTCTCGGTGCGGGCGCCGGCCCCGCGGCCGTCTCCGCGCCGCCCGCCGCCTCTCCGGCCGTGCCCGGCCCGTACGGGCAGTTCGGCCCCTACGCGCCGAACAGTGCCCCGCACACCCCGCCCGTCCCGCCGCCCTACGGTTCCGGAGGCTCTCCCTACGCGGCTCCGACCGCACCGCGACCGGTGGCATCATCCGCGCGCAGGCGTCCGGCCCTCATCGGCGCCGTGGTCACCGCGGTCCTGGCGGCAGCGATCGCCGGCATCGTCCAGCTGCTGCCCGACGGCAATTCCGGCGACGACGAGGCGACGGGCGGTGCCGCGACGCGCGCGGCCGGCGCCTCCGCCGCGCCGTCCGGGCGGAACGCCGTCTCGGCCCCCACGCCCGGAGCGAGCGCGCAGACGGCGGACGCGCCCCGGGGCAGCATGATGACGCCGGGGAACATCCGCACCGCCCTGGAGGCGTTCAAGAAGGCGACGGGGACGACCACCTTCGTCGACATGACGCTCTACGACGGCTACATCCTGGCCTCCATCCCCACCGCGGCCGGAGCCGAGACCGTCGACTCCTGGCAGTACCGGGACGGCGTCGCTTCGCGCACCGGACCGGACGGCACAGTCGAGGAGGGCGAGCCGTTGATCGACATGGCCACGGTCAACTGGGACGCGCTGCCCGGCATGCTGGAGCAATCCCAGAAGGACTTGAAGGTCGAGAAGCCGACCTCGCGCCACGTCATCGTCGACCCCTGGATGATGGACCAGGTCCCCTCGATCCGCACCTACCTCAGCGACGAGTACGGCCGTGGCGGCTATGTCCTGTGGAAGACCGACGGCAGCCTGAGGAAGGTCACCGCCACCTGACCGGCCCGGGCCCGCACCGGGCCGCACGGCTCCGCAGCCGAACGAGGGCGCGTCCGCGCGCCCGCACTTCCCTCCACGCGCACACCGAGGAGCCTCACCACCATGCCCAGCTGGCGCACCACCCTCACGGCGGCCGGGATATCCGGCCCCCCGCTGCGGGACGACTACACCCACGCCGCCCGCCGGGTGCTCCGCCGCGAACCCGCGCCGTACCTGGCGCTGCGACTGCTCGCCGCGCCGCCGCTGGTACCGGCCCTCGCCGCCGGTCTCGCCTTCATGAACCTCGTCGACGACGTGGCCGAGACCGGCACCCCGCAGCAACGGGCCTCCGCCCTCGCCGCGCTGACCGCACGGGTCGAGGCCGCGCTGGAATCCGGGGACAGCCCCGATCCCGTGCTGCGGGCCTACGCCCATGCCGTGCACTCCCGGGGGCTGCCCGGGCACTGGGTGTCCCGCTTCCTGGCGGGCGCCGCCACCGCGGAGGCGGCCTTCGACGGCTTCGCCGACGAAGCGGATTTCCAGCATTACCTCGACGCGTACGCCTGGCCCGGGGTCGCCGTCTTCACCGGCCTGCAGTACCAGGGCGGCCCGGATCCCGAACAGGCCGCCGGCTGGCGCCGGTTCGTCGACGCGGCTCAGCGCGTCGACTTCCTCGCCGACCTCCACGGCGACCTGGCCGACGGCCGGCTCTGCCTCCCGCGCGCCCGCCTCGACGAGCATTCTGTGACCCGGGCCGATCTGGAGGCGGCCCGTGACACCCCTGCCGTACGGGCCCTCCTC
The DNA here is from genome assembly GCF_042742535.1 of Streptomyces sp. NPDC058880. Classification (NCBI taxonomy): domain Bacteria; kingdom Bacillati; phylum Actinomycetota; class Actinomycetes; order Kitasatosporales; family Streptomycetaceae; genus Streptomyces; species Streptomyces sp. NPDC058880. Next base: position 4,879 of record NZ_JBHYMC010000102.1, on the reverse strand, counting down.
GCCGCCGAGACCCGGCGCGCCCGGACGGCCCTCGACGCGACCCACGGCATCCTCGACCTCGCCGAGCCGGGACTCCGCCCCGTCATCGCCACCATGGTGGACCTGATGGCCCACCAGCTGGCCGCCGTCGAGCGGGCCGGTGCCGGCGCGCTGCGCCGCGACGTGGGCTACGGCCTCACCGCGCCCCTGCGGATCCTCCTGCGTGCCGCGGCCGGCGGCCGGGGCCCCGCCCGCACCGGCAGCCGCTAGTAGGCGCCGTTGACGTTGTCGATGGAGCCGTAGCGGGCGGCCGCGTAGTTGCAGGCCGCGGTGATGTTGGCGACCGGGTCGTAGGAGTCCAGCGAAGTGCCGGGCACGTGGTAGGCCTTGAAGGTCGGGTCGATGACCTGGAGCAGTCCCTTGGAGGGAATTCCGTTCCGGGCGTTGATGTCCCACAGGTTGATCGCCCTGGGGTTGCCCGAGGACTCCCGCATCACATTGCGGTGAATTCCGTTGTAGCTGCCGGGAATTCCGTGTTTGGCCATCACGTCGAGGGATTCGCGGATCCACCCGTCGAGATTGTTCGGGTAGGAGGCTGCCGGCTTGGCGGCGGTCTTGGACGCGGCGGTGGCGGCCGTGGCGGTCTTCGCCTGGGAGACGATCTTCAGCTTGATTCCGGGTCGGATGACCGAAGGGTTGTCGCCGACCACCGCGCGGTTCGCCTCGTAGAGCTGCTTCCATCCGCCGCTGAGGGAGTGGTCCGCGGCGATCTCCGAAAGGGTGTCGCCGGCGACCACGGAGTACGTGGTGGGAGGGGTCGCCGCCACGTTCACCGCGGTGGCCGCGGTGACGCTGGTCACCACCGCTGCCGGTGCGCTCGTCCCGACCGCTCCTGCGGTCGTCGCGCTGATCAGCGGGAGCGTGAGGGCCGCGCCACCTGTGCCGGCGAGGGCCAGCTTACGGGTGATCGGGTTCTGCTTCGGCCGACGGTGCTTACCCTTTGCAGGCATGGCGGAATTCCTCACGTGGGGGGACGGGAGATCCGGATGGCGGGGCCGTACGGGGCCGCCCGTCACCTGGAGTGAGGTGACCGTAGGTGAGCCCGCCGGGCGGGAACAAGCCCCGAATTCCACCGATAGATCGACATCCCGCTATCCGCACCGGAAATGACCTTGTGGGCATCTCGACGGAAAGGCCGATTCCCTTTCCGGGAAAAGGGGATCGGCCTCTCGGGGGAAATGATGTTGACGTGTCCCGCGTGACTGACATCACCAGCTGGACCGCCGCGGGTCAATAGGGGTAAGTCCGGTACCTGGTGGGCTTATTCGGGCGACTCGCGCGTAGAGGTCAAAACGCCCATCCGGCACTCTTTCCGGCGCCGATTTCCCCCTCCCGGAGCTGACTTCCCTTCGCGGCGCCGATGGCCCCCGCGCTCCCCTCGGGAGAGGGAGCGTCCAGCCCCGCCGGCCGCTCCAGCCCCGCCCGCCGTTCCAGCCGCTCCAGGGCGGATGCCACCGCCGCATCCGAGGCCGGGAGCAGAGGGAGCCGCACGGCGGCGGCCGGGATGCGGCCCTGGGCGTGGAGCACGCCCTTGACGACGGCCGGATTGGGCTCGGCGAAGAGCGCCGCCGACAGGCCGGCCAGTGCGTGCCCCAGTGCCCGGGCATGGACCGCGTTCCCCGCCCGCCAGGCCTCGGCCAGCTCCGCGAACCGCTCCGTCGCGAGGTGGGCCGAGGCCAGGATCCCGCCCGACGCGCCCATGGCGAGCATCGGTGACACGTACAGGTCGTCCCCGGCCAGCACCTGGAAGCCGGCCGGCCGGTCACCGAGCAGTTCCATCGCGTCCTGGTCGATGCTGCCCGTGGAGTACTTCACCCCGGCGATCCCGGGCAGCGAACCGAGGGCCCGCAGCGCGGCGGCGTCCAGCGGCTGCCCCGTGCGGTGCGGGACGTGATAGACGACCAGCGGTACGGGACTCACCCTGGCCAGCCGCCCGAAGTGCGCCAACACTCCGGCCGGCGAAGGCCGCACGAAGGACGGGACGGTGACGAGAGCCGCCCCCGCGCGTGGCCACCGAGCCAGCCCCGCCAGCGAGGCCTCCGCGGCCCGGGTGCCGACCGCCCCCACCCCCACGGTCAGCAGGGCCCCGCGCTCCCGGCACACCCGGGCGCACACACCGGTCACGCGTTCGCGCTCCGCCTCGTCGAGGCAGGCCGCCTCCCCGGTCGTACCGAGGGCGACGATCCCGGTGGCGCCCCCGTCGAGCACCGCGTGGGCGAGCCCCTCCAGGGCCTCTGCGGCGATCTCCCCGGTGAGGGTGAAGGGAGTGATGAGCGGTACGTGGATCCCGTGGAGCGGGACCGCTGCGGTGTTCCCTGACGTGTTCCGGGACGCGTTCTGTGAGGTGTTCTGTGTCATGCGCACGAGCCTCACCGCCCGCGAGCATCGAATCCAGTTCACGTTTCTTACTCCCTGCGTAAGCTGAGCCGATGCTCGATGTACGGCGCCTGCGCCTGCTGCGCGAACTCGCCTGCCGCGGCACGATCGCCGCTGTGGCCGAGGCCCTCTGCTTCAGCCCTTCGGCGGTGTCCCAGCAGCTCGGCGTGCTGGAACGGGAGGCCGGCCTGCCCCTGCTGGAGCGCACCGGCCGGCGGGTGCGGCTCACCCCGGCCGGGCAGAACCTGGTGCGGCACGCCGAGGCGGTCCTGGAGCGGCTGGAGCAGGCGGACGCCGACCTCGCCGAGGCCCGCGGGGGCCTCGCCGGCGCCCTGCGGATCGGTGCCTTCCCCACCGCGACCCGCGCGATCGTCCCGGCTGCCCTGATGACCCTCGCCCGTCGCCACCCGGGGCTCGAACCGATGCTCTGCGAGACCGACCCGGCGGCGGTCGCCCATGCCCTGCGGGCCGGGGACCTGGACGTCGCACTGGTCCACGCGTACGACTTCGTACCCGCCGAGCGGGAGCCGGGGCTGGACACCGAGCCCCTGTACGGCGAGGCGATGTACCTGGCCGAGCCGACCGGCGGGAGTCCCGGGGCGGCCGGGGGGTCGGGCCCGCCGGGCGGCCGGGCGACCGCCGGGGACCTCCCGCAGCCGCCCCCGGCGCCCGACCAGGGCGCGGCCCTGCGCACGCACGCCAGGTCCCCCTGGATCACCGCCACGGACGGCACCCTCTGCCACACCATGACGACACGGGCCTGCCAGGCGGCCGGGTTCACCCCCCGGGTGCGCCACCAGGTCGACGACTTCGCGACCGTGCTCGCGCTGGTCGCGGCGGGCCAGGGCGTGGCGGTCGTACCCCAGCTCGGGGTGGCGGGCCGCCCCGACCCGGCGGTGCGCCTCACCCGGCTGGTGATGCAGCGGCGCACCGGCCTCGCCTTCCGCAGCGGGGCCGCCGCCCACCCCGCCGTGGCCGCCTTCGGCGCCGCAGTTCGCGCCGCCCTACCACCGGATCTGGCCGGGTCGCGCGCCGAAGCGTGACACAACTCCCTTACCGGGTGCCGTCCGTGTACGTTCGTTGATCCATACCGAACCGATCAGAGCGGGGTACGACGTGACACATCGAGTACGAGGGGTCATCGCCCGGAGCAAGGGCGCACCGGTGGAGACGACGACGATCCTCGTGCCCGACCCGGGACCGGGGGAGGCGCTCGTCCGGGTGCAGGCCTGCGGGGTCTGCCACACCGACCTGCACTACCGCGAAGGCGGGATCAACGACGAGTTCCCCTTCCTGCTCGGCCACGAGGCCGCCGGAATCGTCGAGTCGGTCGGGCCGGACGTCACCTCCGTGGCGCCGGGCGACTTCGTCGTCCTCAACTGGCGAGCGGTGTGCGGGACCTGCCGGGCCTGCAAGCGCGGGCGCCCCTGGTACTGCTTCGCCACGCACAACGCCACCCAGCCCATGACACTGGAGGACGGCACCCCGCTCTCCCCGGCCCTCGGGATCGGCGCCTTCGCCGAGAAGACCCTGGTCGCGGCCGGCCAGTGCACCAAGGTGGACCCGGCCGCGGCCCCCGCCGCAGCCGGACTCCTCGGCTGCGGCGTGATGGCCGGCCTCGGCGCCGCCCTCAACACCGGGAACGTCGGGCGCGGCGACTCCGTCGCCGTCATCGGCTGCGGGGGAGTGGGCAACGCGGCCGTGGCCGGCGCCAGGCTCGCGGGCGCCTCGCGGATCATCGCGGTGGACCTGGACGACCGGAAGCTGGAATGGGCCCGCGGCCTCGGCGCCACACACACCGTCAACGGCCGCACCGAGGACGTCGTGAAGGCGGTCCAGGCTTTGACCGGCGGCAACGGAGCCGACGTCGTCATCGACGCCGTCGGCCGTCCCGAGACCTACCAGCAGGCCTTCTACGCCCGCGACCTGGCCGGGACGGTGGTCCTGGTCGGCGTGCCCACCCCGGAGATGAAGCTCGAACTCCCCCTCCTGGACGTCTTCGGCCGCGGCGGCGCCCTGAAGTCCTCCTGGTACGGCGACTGCCTGCCCGAGCGGGATTTCCCCCTGCTGATCGACCTCTACCTGCAGGGGCGGCTCGACCTGGACGCCTTCGTCTCCGAAACCATCCCGCTCGACGGGGTCGAGGACGCCTTCACCCGGATGGAGCGCGGCGAGGTGCTCCGCTCGGTCGTCGAGTTCTGACCCGTCCAGGCAGCTGCGGCTCCGGAGGCCCGGCCACCGCCTTCCGCGCACCCCGGTCGCCTTCCGCGCACCCGCGGAAGGCGACCGGGGTTGGGGATCGCGTCCAGCGCCTGTCCCGGACACCCCGCGGCCGGCGTGGGGGGGGGGGGGCCGCCCCCCCCCCCCCCCCCCCGGCCCCCCCCCCCCCCGCGGGCCCCCCCCGCCCCCCCCGGCCCCCACCCCCCCGGGGGCCGGCACGTCCCGGCCAACCACCCCGGCGGGG
>NZ_JBHYMC010000101.1:0-12890 GCF_042742535.1 Streptomyces sp. NPDC058880 | reverse complement strand
GCCCGCCGGGGGGCCGGGGGGGCCGGGGCGCCCCGGGGGGCCCCCCCCCCGGCGGCCGCCGCCCAGGCCGAACTCCTGGTGCTGATGGTGCCCTTCGAGCGGGTCCGGGGATTGCTCCCGCCGCACGTCGTGCAGGACAAGGTGCTGGTGGACGCGACGAACGCGTTCGGCGGCCCCGGCGCGCCCGCCGACCTCGGTGGGCGCGGCTCCAGCGACCTGGTCGCCGAGTGGTACCCGGCGGCCCAGGTCGTGAAATCGCTGAACACCATGCATTTCGAAACCCTCGCCGTCGCGGGAACCGCACCCGGAGAGCGCCTGGCGCATTTCACCGCCGGCGACGACAAGAAGGCGAAGGAAATCGTCGCGGGAATCATCACGGATCTCGGATTCGCGCCCGTCGACACCGGTCCGCTGCACTCCGGGGGAATTCTCCAGCAGCCCGGCGGGCCCCTCTTCAACCGGCCGCTCACGGAAGCGCAGGCGCTGGCATGGACATCACACTGAACGTGAACGGAAGACCCGAGCAGTTCTCGGCGCAGCCGAACGAACTGCTCGTGGAAAGGCTCCGCGACGGCCTCGGCCTGACCGGCACCAAGGTCGGCTGCGACACCGGCCAGTGCGGCTCCTGCGTGGTCCGCCTCGACGGCCGGTCCGTCAAGAGCTGCCTGGTCCTCACCGCCTCCGCCGCCGGCGGCGAGGTCGCCACCATCGAAGGCGTCACCGCCCGGGGCGGGGAACTGTCCGGACTGCAGGAGGCCCTGCGCCAGGAGCACGGCACCCAGTGCGGCTTCTGCACCCCCGGAATGGTCATGGCGCTCGGCGAGCTCGTGGACGCCACCGCCGACGGCCCGGCCCCCACCGAGCCCGAGATCCGCGAGTGGCTCACCGGCAACCTGTGCCGCTGCACCGGCTACCACAGCGTCGTACGAGGGGTGCAGCGCGCCTGCGCCGCCTCCCGCGACGAGGTGCCCGCCGGCTCCGCCGCATCCACCGCAGCCGTACCGGAGGTGTGAGGGACATGACCACAGTGACGGGGGACGCCCCGGCCGGCCGGGGTGGAGTGCTCGGGCAGCCGCTGGACAGCCGCGAGGATCCGCAGCTACTGCGCGGCGAAGCCACGTACGTCGCGGACATCGACCTGCCGGGCACCGCGCACATGGCCATCCTGGGCAGTCCGGTGGCGCACGCGAAGATCCTCTCCATCGAGACCAAGGCGGCCGAGCAGCTGCCCGGCGTGCTGAAGGTGGCCACCGCGGCCGACTTCACCGACGTCATGCCGCTGCCCTGCATCTGGATCCCCGGCGGGGTCGAGAGCCACTTCCCGCCGCACCCCTACGGACTCCCCGGCGCCCGCCCGGTCCTGACCGGCGACACCGTCCGCCACGTTGGAGATCCCGTCGCCGTGGTCGTCGCCGAGACCCCGCGGCAGGCCGCCGCGGCGCTGGCCGCCATCCACGTCGAGTACGAGCCGCTGCCCGTCGTCACCCGTGCCGACGAGGCCCTCGCCGACGGCGCGCCCCAGCTCCACGAGGCCGTCCCGGGCAACCTCAACGCCTACTGGACCTGCGGCGACAAGGACCGCACCGACGCGGCCATCGCCGCCGCCGAGGTCACCGTCGAACTCGACCTGGTCAACCAGCGCACCATCAACAGTCCGATCGAGCCGCGCGGCGCGGTCGGCGACTACGACCCGGCCACCGGCGAGTACACCCTCTACGCCTCCACCCAGGGCCCGCACAACCACCGCTTCCTGCTCGCCGCCCTGGTCCTCGGCATCCCCTTCAACAAACTCCGGGTGATCGCCCCCACCGTCGGCGGCAGCTTCGGCACCAAGGGGTACCTCTACCCCGACATGCCCCTGGTGCTGCTGCTCTCCAAGGCGCTCGGCCGCCCCGTGAAATGGGTGGACACCCGCACCGGCCTGATGAGCTCCACCGTCCAGGGCCGCGACCACCGCCAGCACGTCACCCTCGCCGGCACCCGCGACGGCCGCATCACCGCCGTGCGCTGCACCAGCTACGCCAACCTCGGCGCGTACCCCTCGACGATCGGCCCCGGCGTCGCCACCGCCCTGATGGGCCGTTCCATCAGCGGGATGTACGACATCGGCGCCGCCTTCTGCGAGGTGTACGCCGCCTTCACCAACACCGTCTCCCTCGGCGCCCAGCGCGGCAGCGGACGCGCCGAGGCCGCCTTCCTCATGGAGCGGCTCGTCGACCGGTACGCCGACGAGATCGGCATGGACCCGGCGGCGGTGCGGCGCAAGAACCTGGTGCCGGAGGAGAAGTTCCCGTACGACAACGGCCTCGGCTGGACCTACGACTCCGGGAACTACCGGCTCAACTTCGACAAGGCCATCGAGCTGTCCGGATACGGCGACATGCCCGCCCGCAGGGCCGAGGCCCGTACCCGCGGCAAGCGCCTCGGCGTCGGCATCGCCACCTACGTCGCGATCTGCGGCGTCGGCCCCTCCACCCGAATGTCGCAGGAGGGCATGCTCGGCGGCACCTGGGAGAGCGCCAACATCCGCATCCACCCCACCGGCGAGGTCACCGTCACCGTCGGTTCGGCCTCCACCGGCCAGAGCCACGGGACGATCTTCGCCCAGGTCGCCGCCGACGAGCTCGGCATCGACCCCGCGACCGTCCAGGTCCACGAGGGCGACACGCAGAAGGCCCCGTACGGCCAGGGCACCTACGGCTCCCGCTCCTACAGCATGGCCGCGCCCGCGGTGGTCCTCACCGCCCGCAAGCTCAAGGCCAAACTGGTCCGGGCCGGCGCCGTCTTCCTGGGCGTGCCCGAGGACAAGGTCGTATACGAGGGCGGCGCGATCCACGAGGAGGGCAACCCGGAGAACACCAAGACCTTCGCCGAACTCGCGATGGCCATGTGGTACGGCTGGGGCCTGCCCCCGGAGATCGAGCCGGCCCTGGACGAGACCACTCACTTCGACCCGCCGGACTTCAACTACCCCTTCGGCACGCACGTCGCCGTCGTCGAGATCGACGAACTGACCGGTGAGACCGAGGTGGTCGCCTACACCGCCGTCGACGACGCCGGCAACATCGGCAACCCGAAGATCGTCCAGGGGCAGATCGAGGGCAGCATCGTCCACGGTCTCGGCCAGGCCCTCATGGAAGCCGCCGAATACGACGAGAACGGCCGGCTGATCAGCTCGGACCTCGGCCACTACGCCCTCCCGCGCGCGGCCGACGCGCCGTTCTTCGCGCTCGACAAGACCGTCACGCCCAGCCCGCACAACCCGCTCGGTGCCAAGGGCGCGGGGGAGATCGCCACCGTCCCGCCGGCGGCCGCCGTCGTCAACGCCGTCGTCGACGCCCTCCGCGACCTGGGCGTCCGCCACATCGACATGCCGCTCACCCCCGAGAAGGTCTGGCGCCACCTGAGAGGGGAATCCCAGTGATCCTCACCGAGTTCGACTACGCCCGCCCCAACGGCCTCGACGAGGCACTGGCCCTGCTGTCCGACGTCCGGGGCGCCCGGGTCCTGGCCGGCGGCCAGAGCCTGCTGCCCGACCTGCGCGCCGGAGCCGACAGCGCCCGCCTGCTCGTCGACATCCGGCAGCTGGCCGAGCTGCGCGGCACCGCCCGCACCTCCGACGGACGGCAGCTGCGCATCGGGGCCCTCACCACGCTCGCCGACCTCGCCGCCGATGCGCTGGTCCTCGCCGAAGCACCGGAACTGGCCGCCGCGGCCCGTTCCAACGGCGACCCCCAGGTCCGCAACCTCGGCACCGTCGGCGGCAACCTCGTCGCCGCCGGGCGGTCCACCGACCTGCCGGTCGCCGCCCTCGCCGCCGACGCCGTCGTCGAACTGGCCGGCCCCGGCGGGCGCACCACCGTCCCGGCCGAGGAATTCGCCGCCGGTACCGCGCCCGCCGGCCAGATCCTCACCGCACTGCTGGTGCCCGCAGCCGGCCCGGCCGCCGCCTTCGAGAAGTCCGCCGACCGGGCCACCCGCTACCCGGTCTGCGCCACGGCCGCACGGATCACCCCCGACGGGCCCCGCATCGCCGTCACCGCGGCCACCCCCCGGCCCCTGCGCCTGCGCGGGGTCGAAGACCGGCTGCGCGGGGGCCCGTACAGCACCGAAGCCGTCCTCGCCGCCTTCCGCGCCGAACCCCGGGAGCTGTTCGTCCCCGGACGCGGCACCTCGGCCGAATACCTCGGCCACCTCGCGGGGGTCCTCACCGCCCGCGCGCTGCAGAGGGCCGAGCGGGCCCGCACCTGACCGGCCGACCACGGGGCCCGCCGGGCCCGACACGGGGGAGTTGAGTGAAGCAGTGGCCGATCCGTCCGAAACGACCACGGGGGCAACCGTGCACCCAGCCGCCCACGCGGCCGGCGCGCCCAGAGGCTCCGGCTTCTGGGTGGTGGGTGCCGTCCTCGTCCTGCTGATGCTCTCCTCCTCCGTACCCTCCGCCCTCTACGTGCTCTACCAGCAGAAGTGGGACCTGTCCTCCGGCACGATCACGGTCGTCTTCGCCCTGTACGCCGTCACCGTGCTGACCGGGCTGCTGCTCTTCGGGTCCCTCTCCGACACCCTGGGCCGGCGCCCCGTCCTCGCCGCCGGGCTGGTCCTGGCGATCGTCTCGATGGCCTGCTTCGCCGGGGCACAAGGGCTCGGGCTGCTCCTCGTGGCCCGCGCCGTGCAGGGGCTCGCCGTGGGACTGGCCACCGGCGCGATGGGCGCGGCCCTGCTGGAACTCAGCCCGGTTGCGCGGCCCGCCCTCGGCGCCCAGGTCAACAGTGCCGGCCCGACCGTGGGCATCGGGCTCGGCGGGATCGGTGCCGGACTGCTCGTCCAGTACGCGCCCGCACCGACCGTCCTGAGCTACCTGCTGCTCATCGGGGCCTTCGCCGTGACCCTGGTGGGGGTCGTCCGCATGCGAGAGAGCGCTCCCGGCGCCGGCGGCCGACTGCGGGTGGTCCCGCACCGGATCCACGTACCGGCCGGCGCTCGGGGCCGCTTCCTGGTCCTCGTGCTGACCATCGTCGCCGTCTGGTCCGTGGGCGGCTTCTACCTCTCCCTCGGCCCGCACCTGGCCCTGTCCCTGCTCCGGTCCACGAACTACCTCGTCGGCGGGGCCACCGTCGCACTGCTCGCCGGCGCCGCCACCGCCGCCCAGCTCCTGCTCGGCCGCACCGCGGCGCTGCGCACCGCCGTGCTCGGGCTGCTCGGCCTGCTCACCGGTCTCGCGCTCGTGCTGCTTGCACTGGGCCTGGGCTCGGCTTCCCTGTTCCTGGCGGCCACGGCAGTCCTCGGCAGCGGCTGGGGAGCCGCCTTCCTCGGCGCCTTCCGGGCGCTGAGCGGGCTGGCCGATCCGGCCCACCGCGGCGAACTGACCGCCGCCGTATACGTCTTCGCGTACCTCGCGATGAGCGTGCCGGCCGTGCTCGCCGGGATGCTCACCAACATCCACGGGCTGCACCGCACCTCGGTCGGTTTCATGGCCGCCGTCGCCGCGGTGTGCGCGGTGGCCCTGCTGGCCACCCTGCGCCTGGCCGCCCGCACCAAGGCCGAGGGGAGCACCGCATGAGCACACCGGACCCGACCGCACCGCACATGACCGCACCGCACATGACCGCACCGGAGCTGCGCTCCGCCCTGCGCGGACTCGAGGTCTTCGCGGGGATCACCGAGGACCAGCTCGACTGGCTGGTGTCGGTGTCCCGGCCGCAGCTCCTCGCCGACGGGGAGGTGCTCTTCCGGGACGGCGAGGAGGCCACCGGCTTCCACGTGCTGCTCTCGGGCGGGCTCGTCGTCACCAAGGTCGTCGACGGCCGGGAGGAGGTGCTCACCCGGCATTCCACCGAGGAGGAGAGCGCCGCGGCCGAGGACCACGACGGCAAACCCCCGGCAGCCCACCGGTTCACCGGCGAGCTGCCGCTGCTGACGGACGGCGCGTACGTGGCGACCGCCGCCGCGAGCGGGCCGGCGACCACGGTGGTGGCGTACCCCAAGGCGGTCTTCTTCGAGATGCTCACGCGCTGCCACGGGGTGGCCGCCGTACTGATCCCCGTGCTGGCCTGGCGCATCAAGTCCTCCGAGGTGCAGGCCCGCAAACGGGCCACCGTGGAGGCGCTCGGCACCCTTGCCGCCGGGCTCGCGCACGAGCTGAACAACCCGGCGGCCGCCGTGGCCCGGGCCGCGCAGGAACTGGCCCCGGCCCTGGACCGGCTCACCCGGACCGCACAGGACTGGGGTGCGGCCGCCACCGCCGCCGAACGTTCGGTCCTCGACCGGCTCACCGCGGAACTGGACGGACTGCCGCCACCGGTCACCACCGATCCGCTGGCCCAGGCCGACGCCGAGGAGGAGATCGCCGACTGGGCCGACGAGGCCGGAGCCGAACGCCCCGGCCTGCTGGGATCGGGCGTCTCCGATCTGGGACGGGAACTGGGCTGGCTCCTGGAGCGGATCGAGGGGGTCGGCAAGGAGGCGCTGCCCCGCGCCCTCGACCACCTGGCGGCGCTGCTGGAGATCCGGTCGCTCGCAGCCGAGCTGCGGGCCGCAGGCCCCAGGATCTCCCACCTTGTTTCCGCCACCCGGGATTACGCCAATCTCGACCGGGCGCCCGAACAGCGCTTCTCGGTGACCGAGGGGCTGGAGAACACGCTGGTGGTGCTGCGTGCCAAGCTCGACGGCATCAGCATCGTGCGTGCGTACGATCCGGATCTTCCCGAACTGACGGGCTATCCCAGCGAGTTGAACCAGGTGTGGACCAACCTGGTCGACAACGCCGTCGAGGCCATGGAAGGTGCCGGCGTGCTGACGCTGAGCGCCCGGTCCGAGGGCGTCTGCATGGTCGTGGAGGTTGCCGACACCGGGCGGGGCATTCCCGAGGAGTCCCTGCCGCGGATCTTCGAGCCCTTCTACACGACCAAGGATGTGGGCAAGGGCACGGGCCTGGGGCTGCACCTCAGCTATCGCATCGTGACTCAGCGCCACCGCGGGTCGCTCACCGCCCGCTCGCGTCCCGGCGAGACCCGGATGGTCGTGCGGCTGCCCTTCGCAGGCAGCGCACAATCCTGCGTCTCACCTGCACAGAAACCCGATACCGCAGTGGAAACCGCACCTACCGAAGGCACCTCTCCCCAGTGAAACGGAGTCGACATGGCCACGTACGACATCTCCACACTGCACCCGGTGTTCGTCCGCCAGATGGAGGCGCTGGCCGCCTTGGACATCGAGGCGGTGATGAAGAACTACACCGACGACGCCGTGCTGTTGCGGTTCGAGGGCGTCTCGGTGGGCATCGAAGCGGTGCGTGAGACCTTCACCGGCTACCTCAGCGTGAAGCCGACGCTGGTGGAACTTCAGGAGTACGTCGAGACCGAGGACACCATCTTCTATCGGGCGATCATGAACCTGAACGGTGAACCGGAGCACGCATTCGGGACACTCGTGGTCCGCGATGGCCGAATCTGGCGCCAGACCGCCGGATTCGGCAGCTGAGGCCGGAAATCTGGGTAGCGTGTGCGGGGAGAGCGGGTGAACGCGCTCTCCCCGTATGTGCGGACCGCGGTGCGCACGCCGGGAAACGGTAAAGGGGAGGTCATGGAAAATGAGACCGGGCGGGTCGAGGCATTCAGTGACGGCGTATTCGCCATCATCATTACGATCCTCGTCCTGGAATTAAAGGTTCCGGAAGAAACCGGTTCGGACTTCTGGCACGGGGTCCGTGAACAGTGGCCCCATTACGCCGCCTATGTGGTGAGCTTCCTCATCATCGGTGTGATGTGGGTGAACCACCACACCATCTTCAGTCACCTCAAGCGGGTCGACCGTCCGCTGTTGTTCCTGAATCTCATGGTGCTGATGGTGGTATCGGTGATCCCGTACACCACCAACGTGCTCGCCGAGCACCTCACCGAGGGCAGTGACGCGAACCCGGCCGCGGTCCTCTACAGTCTCGTCACCGTGGCCTACGCCTTGGCGTTCCTGCTGTTCTGGTGGTACGTCACCCGGGTCGGGCACCTCTTCCACGAGCAGGTGGACAGGGACGGGGCGCGGGCCACCAGGGTGCGTTTCGGCCTCGGTGCCATCGCCTATCCGTGCACGGTCGTCCTGGCCTTCTTCTCGGCACCGCTCACGCTTGTCGCACACTTCCTGATCGCGATCTACTATGCGGCGAACCAGATCCCCATCCCCCTCGTGGTAGAGGAAGAGCGGCTCGAATCTGCCAGCGACCTCAGGAAGTAGCCGCAGGGGCCTACGGCCGTTCTTCGCGGTCAAGTAGGGTATTGGATCTAGCTGGTCGCGGGGGAGGCCCAGATGGCTCGCGCAGTCCTGCCGGAGGATTCCGTCAAGGAAGTCTCCGAATTGATCGATGTCATGATCTCTCTTCTCTTTGAGTCCTTACCCCGGCGGGACCAGCGAAACTGGGCCCGCGTTTATCTGAACGGCCTCGTGCGGACCAACGGGAAGAAAACAATCCGTAACATCGCCGGAACGGGGGCGAGTTCGGTCGAGCAGAGCCTCCAGCAGTTCATCAGCAAGTCCCCCTGGGACTGGACGCCCGTCCGGCGCTCCCTCGCCCAGCACCTCGAACGCACTGCGCAGCGCCCCCTGGCCTGGGTGCTCCAGCCCATGGTCATAGAGAAGGCCGGGGACCGCTCGGTCGGTGTCGGCCGGCAGTTCGTCCCCCAGCTCGGCCGCACCGCCAACTGCCAGCAGGCCAGCGGGATCTGGCTCGCCTCCAGCGAAGCCAGCTTCCCGGTCGAATGGACCCTCACCCTCCCCGGACCCTGGACCAGCGAACTCATGCGCCGCCGGCGGGCCGGCATCCCGGACACCGCCCGCTCCCTCACCCCCGCCCAGGACGCGGTACACGCGGTCCAGCGGATGGCCGCCACCTGGCAACTCCAGCGCCGGCCCGTGGTGATGGAGGTCGCCAACTGCGATCTGCCGCGGAGCGTCGACTCCTTCGCCCTCCAGGACATCCCCTTCGTCTTCAAGGTCGACGGCTCGCTGCCCGTCTCCTTCGGCGGTGCGGGCCGGCACAAACCCGGCCCGTACACCGCACCCGCACGCGAACTCATCGACTCCCTGCGCTCTCAGCGCCGCGTCGTGGAGTGGACCCGGCACGGCCGGTCCGAGGGAGCGGTGACCCTGCTGACCTCGGCCCCGATCGTCGCCACCCCGTGCGAGGACCGTCCCGCGCCCTCCCCGCCCACCCCGCTGCTGCTGGTCGGGGCCTGGACCGAAGCGGGCCTGCTCCCCTCCGAGTTCTGGATCACCAACATCGGGGACCGGCCGCTCGCCCAGCTCTTCCTGCTCGCCAAACTGACCGACCGGGTCTCCCTGGACTTCACCGAGACCTGCGAACCGGTCGGCATCCGCGACTTCGAAGGCCGCTCCTTCCGCGGCTGGCACCACCACGCCACCCTGGCGAGCGTCGCCCACGCCGCGAAACTCCTCGGCGCACGCCCGCACGCCGACGACCGGTACCCCGGTCCCGCACGTCCCGCAGCCGCCACCCGGCCCCCCGCAGCACGCCCGGCCACCCCGGACATGCTGCCCCCGCACCTGCCCGGACAGACCCCGCGCCGCGAGTACATCCGCTGATGCTCGACATCGCCGAGGAGCTACGCGCGTGGTGCGCCGGACGCCGGGAATTCGCCCTGGCCACCGTGGTCGCCGTCAGCGGCAGCGCGCCGCGCGGCCCCGGTGCCTCGCTCGCCGTCGACGACCGGGGCACCGCGCTCGGCTCCCTGTCCGGAGGCTGCGTGGAATCCGCCGTCCACGAGCTCTGCCTGGACGCGATCGCCACCGGCCGGGGCGGCCTGCACCGCTTCGGCTACAGCGATGACGACGCCTTCGCCGTGGGCCTGACCTGCGGCGGAGTCCTCGACGTCCTCGTCACCCCGGTGCGCGGCCGCGACCCGGTGCGGCCCGTACTCGGCGCGGTCCTCGACGCCGCCGCGGACGGGACCCGCGCCGCGCTCGCCCGTGTGGTGTCCGGCCCGCCCCGACAGCTCGGTCGGGCGCTCGCCGTCCGCGCCGACGGCTCCTACCAGGGCGGACTGGCCGGCGGCGCCGCCCTCGACCGCGCCGCCGCAGGCCGGGCCCACGCCCTGCTGCTCGCCGGCCGTACCGGCACCACCGAGCTCGCCACCGCCGACGGGGTCTGCGGCGAGCCGCTGAGGCTGCTCGTCGAGTCCGCCGCCGAACCGCCCCGGCTCCTCGTCTACGGGGCGATCGACTTCGCCGCCGCCCTGGCCCGGATCGGCGCCTTCCTCGGCCACCGGGTCACGGTCTGCGACGCCCGGCCCGTCTTCGCGACCCCGGCGCGCTTCCCCGACGCCGACGAGGTCGTCGTCGACTGGCCGCACCGCCATCTGGCCGCGCAGTGGGAGGCGGGCCGGCTGGACGCCCGTACCGCCGTCTGCGTCCTCACCCACGACGCCAAGTTCGACGTACCGCTGCTGGAGCTGGCCCTGCGGCTGCCGCTGGGCTACGTGGGCGCCATGGGATCCCGGCGCACCCACGCCGAACGTGCCAGGCGCCTGCGCGCGGAAGGGGTGACGGACTCCGCCCTGGCCAGGCTGCGCTCACCCATCGGCCTCGACCTCGGGGGCGCCACCCCCGAGGAGACCGCCCTGGCCATCGCCGCCGAGCTCATCGCCCACCGGCACGGCGGATCGGCGCTTGCGCTGACCGGCGGCGCGACCGCCATCCACCGAAGACCCGCTCCCGCCACCGCGCCCCGTCGCGCGGCCCCGGCCGCCCTCAGCCCGCCCGCCCCCTGACGTGCTCCAGGACGCGCTGGAACTCGGCGGTCGGCGAGAAGTCGACGTACTCCGTGTCGGTCAGCGCCACCGGGATGTGCCCGGGGCCCCAGTAGAAGGCCTGCCCCTCCTCGTACACCTCCTCGCCGTCGGCGGTCCGCATCAGCAGCCGGCCCTTGAGGAGGTAGCCCCAGTGCGGGCACGGGCACATGTCGCCGGGGAGCCCCTTGACGGCCTCCGTGAGATCGGCGCCCTCCGGGAGACGGAAGAACCCGACGGTCAGGTCGCCACCGATCTCCCGCATCCGCACCTCCAGCCCGCCGCCTTCCAGCACGACGGGCGCCTCGTCCCGCGTCGTCGCCGTCATGGACCCTCCACCGCTGCTCGGCCCGGACGCCCCGGGACCTGTTCCGACCCTTCCACTGTGACCCGACCGGGTGCATCCCGCCCCCGAGGACGTGCGCCCGCACCTCGGCGGGACCACGGTCCCGTAGGAAGGCACCATGCGGCTCACAACGCCTTGGACGATCGGCCCGGGCGGTGTGAACGCCAGGTCGTGGGAGAATGAAGTACGTGCGTTTCCTCGGCTGCACCCTGTCGAGGCACCTCCGATGGACTGGGATGTTCAGCACGTGCGTTTCCTCAATGACCTGAAGCCGCCGTACGACCTGACGTACGACGATGTGTTCATGGTGCCGAGCCGCTCCGCGGTCGGTTCCCGCCAGGGCGTCGACCTCTCCTCGCCCGACGGGACCGGCACCACCATTCCCCTTGTCGTGGCGAACATGACCGCGATCGCCGGCCGCCGGATGGCCGAAACCGTCGCCCGCCGCGGCGGCATCGTCGTCATCCCCCAGGACATCCCGATCGAGGTCGTCACCGACGTCATCTCCTGGGTGAAGACCCGCCACCTCGTGCTCGACACCCCGATCACGCTGACGCCCACCCAGACCGTCGCGGACGCACTGTCCCTGCTGCCCAAGCGCGCCCACGGTGCCGGAGTCGTCGTCGACGGCGAGGGGCGCCCGGTCGGCGTCGTCACCGAGCACGACCTGACCGGCGTCGACCGCTTCACCCAGCTCTCCGAGGTCATGTCGAAGGAGCTGTTGCTCATCGACGCCGACATCGATCCCCGCGAGGCCTTCAACAAGCTGGACGCGGGCCACCGCAAGCTGGCCCCGGCCGTCGACCAGGACGGCAGGCTCGTCGGCATCCTCACCCGCAAGGGTGCCCTGCGCGCGACCCTCTACACGCCGGCCACCGACGCCGACGGCAAGCTCCGCATCGCAGCCGCCGTCGGCATCAACGGCGACTTCGCGGCCAAGGCCAAGCAGCTGCTCGACGCGGGCGTGGACACGCTCGTCATCGACACGGCGCACGGTCACCAGGAGTCGATGATCAATGCGATCAAGGCCGTCCGCGCGCTGGACCCGCAGGTCCCGATCGTGGCCGGCAACATCGTCGCCGCCGAGGGCGTCAAGGACCTCATCGAGGCCGGCGCGGACATCATCAAGGTCGGTGTGGGCCCCGGCGCCATGTGCACCACCCGCATGATGACCGGCGTGGGCCGCCCGCAGTTCTCCGCCGTGCTGGAGTGCGCGGCCGAGGCCAGGAAGTACGGCAAGCACGTCTGGGCCGACGGCGGTGTCCGTCACCCGCGCGACGTGGCGATGGCGCTGGCCGCCGGCGCCTCCAACGTCATGATCGGTTCCTGGTTCGCGGGCACGTACGAGTCCCCGGGCGACCTCCAGCAGTCCGCCGAGGGCCGCCTCTACAAGGAGTCCTTCGGCATGGCCTCCGCCCGCGCCGTGCAGAACCGCACCAGCGAGGAGTCGGCCTACGACCGCGCCCGCAAGGGCCTGTTCGAGGAGGGCATCTCCACCTCGCGCATGTTCCTCGACCCGGCCCGTCCGGGCGTCGAGGACCTGATCGACTCGATCATCGCCGGCGTCCGCTCCTCCTGCACCTACGCCGGTGCCGGATCCCTCGCGGAGTTCGAGGAGAAGGCCGTGGTCGGCATCCAGTCCGCAGCCGGCTACGCCGAGGGCAAGCCGCTGCACGCCAGCTGGAGCTGAACCCGGCGATAGAGGACCCGGCGGCAGGGGCCCCGTGCCCCCGCTCCCGCGGCCTCGGGTC
>NZ_JBHYMC010000100.1:0-13919 GCF_042742535.1 Streptomyces sp. NPDC058880 | reverse complement strand
CCCCGGGAGAGTCTCCCGGGGCCGGCCCCTTCACCATGTCGTGCGACGGCCTCAGAGGCGGGGGCGCCTCAGTTGTCGTACTCGTCCAGCGGCGGGCAGGAGCACACGAGGTTGCGGTCGCCGAAGGCACCGTCGATGCGGCGCACCGGCGGCCAGTACTTCTCGGCGGCCGTGACGCCGCCCGGGAAGACGGCCTCGTCCCGGGTGTACGGGTGGTTCCACTCGCCGCCCAGCGAAGCCGCCGTGTGCGGGGCGTTCGCCAGCGGGTTGTCGTCCGCCGGCCACTCGCCGCCCGCGACCCGCTCGATCTCGCCGCGGATGGCGATCATCGCGTCGCAGAAACGGTCGATCTCAGCGAGGTCCTCGGACTCCGTCGGCTCGATCATGAGCGTTCCGGCGACCGGGAAGGACATCGTCGGCGCGTGGAAGCCGTAGTCGATCAGGCGCTTGGCGATGTCGTCCACGCTGACGCCCGTGGCCTTCGACAGCGGGCGCAGGTCGATGATGCACTCGTGCGCGACCAGGTTGCCCGGGCCGGTGTAGAGCACGGGGTAGTGCGGCTCCAGGCGCTTGGCGATGTAGTTGGCGCCGAGCACCGCGACCTGGGTGGCGCGCTTGAGGCCCTCGCCGCCCATGAGGCGCACGTACGACCAGGAGATCGGCAGGATGCCGGCCGATCCCCACGGCGCGGCCGAGATCGGGCCGACGCCCGTCTCCGGGCCGGCCGTCGGCTGCAGCGGGTGGTTCGGCAGGTACGGCGCCAGGTGCGCCCGGACGCCGACCGGGCCGACGCCCGGACCGCCGCCGCCGTGCGGGATGCAGAAGGTCTTGTGCAGGTTCAGGTGCGAGACGTCGCCACCGAAGTGACCCGGCTTGGCCAGGCCGACCAGGGCGTTCAGATTGGCGCCGTCGACGTAGACCTGGCCGCCGGCCTCGTGCACCTGGGCGCAGATGTCGGCGACGTGCTCCTCGAACACACCGTGCGTGGAGGGGTAGGTGATCATCAGCACGGCGAGCTCGTCACGGTGCTGCTCGATCTTGGCACGCAGGTCGTCCGCGTCCACCTCACCGTCGTCGGCCGTCTTGACGACGACGACCTTCATGCCGGCCATCACGGCGCTGGCGGCGTTGGTGCCGTGCGCGGAGGACGGGATGAGGCAGATGGTGCGCTGCTCGTCGCCGTTGGCCCGGTGGTAGGCGCGTACGGCCAGCAGACCGGCGAGCTCGCCCTGGGAGCCGGCGTTCGGCTGGATGGAGACCTTGTCGTAGCCGGTGACCTCGCAGAGACGTTCCTCCAGCTCGTTGATGAGCGTGAGGTACCCCTCGGCCTGCTCCACCGGCGCGAAGGGGTGCAGCTGGCCGAACTCGGGCCAGGTCACCGGCTCCATCTCGGTGGTCGCGTTGAGCTTCATGGTGCAGGAGCCCAGCGGGATCATGCCGCGGTCCAGCGCGTAGTCCTTGTCCGAGAGCCTGCGCAGGTAGCGCAGCATCGCGGTCTCAGACCGGTACTGGTGAAAGACCGGGTGCGTCAGGTACGCGTCCGAGCGCAACAGGCCCTCGGGCAGGGTGTCGGCCGTGGCCTCGTCGAGCGCCTCGATGTCGGCGGTGACGCCGAAGGCGGCCCAGACGGCCTCGATGTCGGCGCGCAGCGTGGTCTCGTCACAGCTGATCGAGACGAGGTCGGCGTCGACCCGGTGCAGGTTGACCCCGCCCTCCCGGGCAGCCGCGACGACCTCGGCCGCGCGGCCCGGCACACGGACGGTGATCGTGTCGAAGTAGGCGCCGTGTACGGTCTCGACTCCGCCGGCCCGCAGACCGGCGGCGAGCAGCGCCGCGTAGCGGTGGGTGCGGCGGGCGATGGTCCGCAGGCCGTCCGGGCCGTGGTAGACGGCGTACATGCCGGCCATGACGGCGAGCAGCACCTGCGCGGTGCAGATGTTGCTGGTGGCCTTCTCGCGGCGGATGTGCTGCTCGCGGGTCTGCAGGGCCAGGCGGTAGGCCTTGTTGCCGTCCGCGTCCACCGAGACGCCGACGAGGCGGCCGGGCAGCGAACGGGCGTGCTTGTCCTGGACGGCCATGTAGCCGGCGTGCGGTCCGCCGAAGCCCATCGGGACACCGAAGCGCTGGGTGGTGCCCACGGCGATGTCGGCTCCGAGGGCGCCCGGGGACGTCAGGAGGGTCAGGGCGAGCAGGTCGGCCGAGACGGTGACGATGGCGCCGAGCTCGTGCGCCTGGTCGATGACCGGCTTGATCTCCCGGACGGCGCCGGAGGCACCCGGGTACTGGAGCAGGACGCCGTAGACGCCGCGCTCGGCGATCTCGGCGGGGATGCCGTCGGAGAGGTCGGCGACGACGACCTCGATGCCGATCGGCTCGGCGCGGGTCTCGATGACGGCGATGGTCTGCGGCAGGGCGTCGGCGTCGACGAGGAAGACGTTGCCCTTGACCTTGCCCACGCGGCGGGCCAGGGTCATGGCCTCGGCGGCCGCGGTGCCCTCGTCGAGCAGCGAGGCGCCCGAGGTCGGCAGGCCGGTGAGGTCGGCGACGACGGTCTGGAAGTTCAGGAGGGCCTCGAGGCGGCCCTGCGAGATTTCCGGCTGGTAGGGCGTGTACGCCGTGTACCAGGCCGGGTTCTCCATGACGTTGCGGAGGATCACCGGCGGGGTGAAGGTCCCGTAGTAACCGAGACCGATCATGGGGGTGAGGACCTGGTTGCGGTCGGCGAGCGAGCGCAGCTCGGCGAGCACCTCGGCCTCGGTCCGCGCCTCGGGGAGGTCGAGCGCGTCGGCGGTCTTGATCACATCCGGCACCGCGGCGGCGGTCAGTTCGTCCAGGGAGCCGTAGCCCACCTGGGCGAGCATCTTCGCCTGCGCCTCGGCATCCGGGCCGATGTGGCGCTGTTCGAAGGGGATGCCTCGCTCCAGCTGGGAGAGCGGAATGCGGTTGGCGGTCATGTACGGAGGCCTCCTGGTCATATGACCTGCGAGGGGCACCACGGCGCGGGCACCCGGACGGCCTCCCCCTCTGTCATCTGCACCTGAGAGTTTCACCGGATCTCACGGGGGTCTCCCGAGAGCTCCGGCTTTCACCGTCGGTGAGGAGGGGGACCGGCACTGCGCGCCCGGCACCCGCCCTGCTTTCCAGAGTGGCCTCGTCCGTGCGGTACGTATGCCTGAGAGATTCCGGGGAGGATTTGCTCCTTCGGCGCCTCCGTCTTGCTCACTCGGAGGACTCTCCCGCACAGGGTCGACAGCCGTCACCCAGCCTACCAGCGGGGTTCAAGAGGCTCCCCGAGTGGCCTCCTCTGCGGAAATGCCCTTCTGTAGTCACTAGGGAGCAGTTGCGACAGTTGCGACCATTTGGAGGGACCGTGCAGACCGACATCGATCCGCGCAGCCTGATCGGCCGCAAGGCGTTCGACCGCAACGGTGCCAAGATCGGCACCATCGACGAGGTCTATCTCGACGATGCCACGGGTGTCCCGGAATGGGCCGCCGTCCGCACCGGCTTCTTCGGCCGGGACGCCTTCGTGCCGCTGGAGCCGAGCGAGATGGTCGGCGAGACCCTGCGGGTGCCCTTCGAACGCTCCCTCATCAGGGACGCACCGGATTTCGGCGTCGGCCGCCACCTCTCCCCCGAGCAGGAACTCCAGCTCTATCACCACTACGGCCTGGACACGGCCCTCCCGTCCGACGTCGACCGCGACTTCGGCCGGCTGGCGGGCGACGAGGGCTGACCCGCGCCCCGGCGCCGCCCTACGCGGCCTCCCCCACCAGCGGCAACGGGTCGGACGGCGCCAGATCCGGGTCGTCCACCCGGAAGGTCCGCACCCGGCCGGGCTCCGACCCGGGCTGTTCGAACCGGACGGTGACCCGCCCCACCCCGCTGCCCTGGACCCACCCCGGCCCGTACAGCACGTGGCGTACGTCGCTTCCGGCCGCCCAGCGGCGCTCGGGAGCCTCTTGCTGCTCCGCGGGCGCCGGCGGCCCCTCCTGTGGCTTCTCGTCCCCTCCGGCGGCCTCCGGCTCGGTTCCCCCGGCCGCACCGCCCGTACCGTCCACCTCGGCCGCCACCTGAGGCTCGGCCGCGAGCGACTGGGCGAAGAGGTCCTCCTGCGTGTAGTCCGCCAGGCCGGTCACCCCCACCCCCAGCAACCGCACGCCTCCCGTGGTGTCCACCGCCTCCAGCAGCCGCGCGGCGGCCTCCCGCACCACCGCCGCGTCGTCCGTGGGGCCGCGCAGCGTCTCGGACCGCGTCAGCGTGGAGAAGTCGTAGCGCCGCACCTTGAGCACGATCGTGCGCCCCGAGTGCCCGGAGCCCCGCAGCCGCTGCACGCACCGGTCGGCGAGTCGCTGCACCTCGCCCCGGATCCGCACCCGGTCGTGCAGATCCACGTCGAAGGTGTCCTCGACCGACACCGACTTGGCGTCCCGCTCCGCGACCACCGGCCGGTCGTCCAGGCCCAGCGCCATCCGGTACAGCCCCGTGCCGTGCGCGCGCCCGAGCATCCGGACCAACTCGTCCTCCCCGGCCTCCGCCAGGTCCCCCACCGTGGTGATCCCGGCGCGGCGCAGGTGCTCCCCGGTGGCCGGCCCCACCCCCGGCAGAGTCCGCACCGGCATCGGAGCGAGCAGTTCCCGCTCGGTCCCGGGCTCGATCAGCAGCAGCCCCGCGGGCTTGGCCTCCTCCGAGGCGACCTTGGCCAGCATCTTCGACCCGGCCAGCCCCACGGACCCGCTGAGCCCGGTGGCGGCGGTGATGCCGGCCCGCAGCCGCTCGCCCGTCGCCCGCGCCAAGTGCGAGTCGAAGGCCGCCCCGCCCGCCTCCAGGTCCACGAAGGCCTCGTCCAGGCTGAGCGGCTCCACCAGCGGCGACAGTTCCCGCAGCATGGCCATGACCACGTCGCTGACCTGCCGGTAGAGCGTGAACCGCGGGATCAGGTAGGCGCCGTTCGGGCAGAGCCGCCTGGCCTGCGCCGTGGGCATCGCCGAATGCACCCCGAACCGTCGGGCCTCGTAGGAGGCGGTGGCGACGACCCCCCGTGGTCCGAGCCCTCCGACGATGACGGCCTTGCCGCGCAGGCTCGGCTTCGACGCCTGCTCGACGGAGGCGTAGAAGGCGTCCATGTCCAGATGCAGGATGGTCGGGGCGGCTCTCACGGCACCGATGCTGCCCTACGCCACTGACATTCCCGCGGCCCGGGCAGGCCGCTCAGCCGGCTCGGTTGCGACGGGCGGCCAGCTCGTCCGCCGGGTGGTGCCGGACCAGCGTCTCGCCGGTGTCCACCCGCTCCCCGTGCAGCTGTGACAGGGCGTTGCGCACGTCGCGCCACACCACCCCCACGGCGATGCCGAAGACGCCCTGCCCACCCTGGAGGAGACTCACGACCTGGTCCGGCGAGGTGCACTCGTACACCGTGGCGCCGTCGCTCATCAGCGTCATCCGCTCAAGGTCGGCGAGGCCGCGGTCGTGCAGATGCTGCACCGCCGTACGGATGTTCTGCAGCGCCACACCGGTGTCCAGGAAACGCTTGACGATCTTGAGTACCACGACGTCGCGGAAGCTGTAGAGGCGCTGCGTTCCGGAGCCGTAGGCGGCCCGCACGCTGGGCTCCACCAGCCCGGTGCGCGCCCAGTAGTCGAGCTGCCGATAGGTGATGCCGGCCGCGGCGCACGCCGTGGGTCCGCGGTAGCCGACCTGCTCGGGCGCCGGGTCGCCGTCCGGCGAACCGACCGGCGTCGACTCCGGCTGGCGGCGCGCGGGTCCGGCCGCACCACCGTGCAGCGGGTACGGCCCGGTGCCACTCCGTACGGGGGTGCCCCCGGTCGTACCGTCGCCCGTGATCCTCACGCCGACCCTCCGTCCTTGACCTGCCCACCTCGAAGGTAGGCAGTCACCAGGGGTGCGTCAACGATCGCCACACTCGGCACGCCGAGTGATAATCACCCTGAGAGTGGTTTCCCGTATCCGATTGCGGGGAAAGGCTACTCGAATGGGGTGATGGCGCGGCGTGGAGGACGCGGCGGCGACTCACTGTTGGCCGGTACCGAAGTCCTCGGGCGAGATCTGGTCGAGGAACTCGCGGAACTTCTCCACCTCGTCCTCCTGCTCGTCCGGAATGGCGATTCCGGCGTCGTCCAGCACGCCGTCACTGCCGTAGATCGGTGTCCCCGTCCGCAGGGCGAGGGCTATGGCGTCGGAAGGCCGCGCGCTCACCTCGACCCCGCTGGCGAAGACGAGCTCCGCGTAGAAGACGCCCTCCCGCAGATCCGTGATCCGGACCTCGGTGAGCTCCTCACCGACCGCCTCCAGCACGTCCTTGAACAGGTCGTGCGTCAGCGGCCGGGCAGGGGCCATACCCTGCTGGGCGAAGGCAATGGCCGTCGCCTCTCCCGGACCGATCCAGATGGGGAGGTACCGGTCGCCTCCCACTTCACGCAGGAGCACGATCGGTTGGTTGGAGGGCATTTCCACCCGGACACCCACAACGTCGAGCTCGTTCACACAGCAACCCTAGGACCTGCCCGGCAGGTTTGGGTAGTCGGGGCTCCACCTCGGCCGCCGCGCTCAGCGCAACCGGACCCCGAGGGCCGTCTGCACCAAGGCCTCGTGCAGCCGTACGGAGAGCCCCGCGAGCTCTTTCACCGTGGCCTGTGCGTGGGCCCTGGTCTGCGGGTTGCGGTGTCGGCGCAAGGGTGCGACGACCTGCTCCACCAGCCCCGCCTCCCGCTCGGCGGCCGCCTTCATCGCGCGCAGGTGGCGCGGCTCCAGGCCGAAACGCCCCAGGTCGGCCACGAGCCGGGCCACGGTGAGCGCGTCGGCGTCGAACCCGCCGCCCGGCGCCTCGGCGAGGAGCCCGTACGACTCCCACTCGACGAGCTGCTCCTCGTCCACGCCCACGGCCTCCAGGAGCTCGGCCCGCCCCACCCGGGCGGCGGGAGGCTCCTCCTGCCCCGTCTCGCCGTACAGGGCGGCGGGGTCCGACGGATCGGCGCAGTCGCCGTGCGCCGCCGGTGCCGGGATGCGGACCTGCTCCCCGCGTGCAAGGGCGTCGAGCTGCTCGCGGATGACTTTCAGCGGCAGGTAGTGATCACGCTGCAGGCGCAGGATGCGGGCGAGGCGCTCCACGTCCTCCGTGCTGAACTTGCGGTACCCGGAAGGTGTACGCCGGGGTTCGACCAGCCCCTCCGCCTCCAGGAAACGGATCTTCGAGATCGTGACTTCGGGGAACTCGTCACGCAGCGTGGTGAGCACCGTGCCGATGCTCACCAGCCGCCCGGCCGAGCCGGCGGTGCCGTTCCCGGCGCCGCCTGTCGGATTGCGCAGCATGGGACCTTCCCTCGGGTGCCCCCGGACCGGGTCCGGGGGAGGGTCAGACGCCCCGCAGGCTCGCGTAGAAGACCAGCCGGTACTTGCCGATCTGCACCTCGTCGCCGTTGTGCAGGGCGACGGAGTCGATGGGTTCACGGTTGACGTACGTGCCGTTGAGGCTGCCGACATCGGCCACGGTGAAGCCGCCGTCCTGACTCCTGCGGAATTCGACGTGCCGCCGGGAGACGGTGACGTCGTCCAGGAAGATGTCGCTCTGCGGGTGCCGGCCGGCCGTCGTCAGTTCGCCATCCAGCAGGAAGCGGCTGCCGGAGTTGGGTCCGCGCCGCACGATGAGCAGGGCGGAACCGGGCGGCAGCGCCTCCACCGCGGCCTGGGCCTCGGGGGACAGCGAGGACGACACGTGCGTCTGTCCCGACACCTCGGCCTCGTAGGCCTCGAGGCCGGAGATCGAGATGGTGGACGTGGTCTCCGAAGCGCGCTCCGGCGTCAGGCCCGCCCGCAGCGGCGCTCCGCAGTTGGAGCAGAACCGGCTGGCCGCATCGCTGCGGTGTCCGCACCTGCTGCAAACCTGCTCGGCCGACATGGACGGCTCCTCGCGCCGCGGCTGCCCCGCGGAGGCATTGGTGGCGTACGGGTCGGGGGCAAACCCTCCACCCGCACTTGAGGTTGATGGTTCACCGAAACCTATGCGGCCGGTACCGGCAGGGTCAACAGACGACGCGCCGGGGGCACCCGGAACTTCGCCCGCGCCGGCGACCTCGTCGCGGAACAGCGGCCGGTCACCCTGCCCTTCCGCGCCCCCGGCGCGGTGCCTGGCCGCGCCGCTCTCCTCGCGGTTCTTCTTGCCGAACAACTTCTCAAACAACTTCACGGGCGATTCCCCTTGACTGAAACAGACCCGCCCGTGGGGCAGGACGAACTCCGCATGCAGACACCTGCCGACCCGGACATTCTCACAACGTCCGTAACCACCAGACAGTTTCCACCACGCACCGCAACTTCGGTGCGGCGACCCCCCGCAGGCATCAGCCTGCGTGAGCCGCTCCACCTTCCACTCCGCTCCACCTTCACCCCGATGACGACCGAGCGTAGTCAGGCTGCTTCGCAGCCCGCAAGGCGTCCA
This sequence comes from Streptomyces sp. NPDC058880, assembly GCF_042742535.1. Classification (NCBI taxonomy): domain Bacteria; kingdom Bacillati; phylum Actinomycetota; class Actinomycetes; order Kitasatosporales; family Streptomycetaceae; genus Streptomyces; species Streptomyces sp. NPDC058880. The sequence continues at coordinate 5,464 of NZ_JBHYMC010000100.1, read as the reverse complement.
CAACGATCTTCGCCGACCGTGTGACGGCGACCGTGGCCTGCTCCTTCTCCAGCGTCTGGACGACACCGCCCGGGATGTTGAGCGCCGGCTCCAGATCCTGGGGCTTCCCGATCACCTTGAACTCATAGGGTTGTGTGATCTTCTTGCCGTCGATCCCGACCCCACCGTTCTCGTCCGAGAAGTACGAGCCTGCCACGATGCGCACCCCGTTGATCTGGATAGCCTCGGCCCCGGCGGCCCGCAGCTCCTGGAGCGTGTCCAGCAGCTGGTCGGGCCGCACCTGGCCGGTGGGATCGCTGATCCTGAGTGTGATGCCCGGCCCCTGGGCTGCCACCGTACCGGCCAGGATGCCGAGTTGACGCTCCTTCTCCGCGGTCTGCCTGCGGGCCTCCTCCGCCTGGTTGGAGCTGCTCTCCAGCTCCCGGCGCTGGTCTTCCAGTCGCTGCTTCTCGTCCTCCAACCGCTTGGTCCGCCCGTCCAGCTCGTCGAGGATGCGTACCAGGTCCTCCTGCCGCGCCCCGCGCAGCGCGCTGGAGTCGCTGTTCGACCGGACCTGGATGGCCAGACCCAGTCCGAGGACGAACAGCAGCAGCGCAACGATCAGTTGGGCCCGGCTGACCCTCGGAGGCCACAAGCCGGCCGCCAGCCGCTGCCGGCCGGTCTCCTCGGGCACCGGCTCGGCCTGTGCCTTTCCCTGTTGAAGAGGCCGTTCCGGGACGTTCGGTTCCTCGGCGGGGGTGTCGTTCGCGTTCATGTCGATCACGCCCGGAACACGTGGCGGCGAATGGCCGCGGCGTTGGAGAAGATGCGGATGCCGAGCACGACCACGACTCCGGTGGACAGCTGCGAGCCGACGCCCAGCTTGTCGCCGAGGAAGACGATCAGTGCGGCCACGACGACGTTCGACAGGAACGACACCACGAAGACCTTGTCGACGAAGATGCCGTCGAGCATGGCGCGCAGACCCCCGAACACCGCGTCGAGGGCCGCCACCACGGCGATGGGCAGATAAGGCTCCACCACGGCCGGTACCTCGGGCCGGACCAGAAGTCCGACCACCACTCCGGCCAAGAGGCCCAGTACCGCGATCACGATGCACCCTTCTGCTGCTCTACTGCTGTGGCTGTGCGGACGATCAGGCTCGAAGCGGCCGGAAGCCGCAGTTCGTCGGCTGGGGACAGGGTGTAGCGGATGCCGTAGCTCTCCTGCAGCACGTGCAGGTACTGGCCGTCCGCCGAGTCCTGGAAGGCCGGGCCGAGTCGCTGCTTGTCCCCCACCGCCAGTACTTCGTACGGCGGTACCAGCGGCCGGTTGTCGACCAGTATGGCGTCGCCCGCGGCCCTGATCGCCGACAGCTCCGTCAGCCGCTGCCCGTTGATGGAGACCGCCTCCGCACCGGACTGCCACAGTCCGTTGACGATCTTCTGCATGTCACGGTCGCGGACCCGGCCGGTGTCGGAGAATCCGCTGCTCTCGCGCGGCTTCCCGCCGCCGCCCGTGGAGGAGCCCTTGGCGTCGTCCACCACCAGTCTGATCCCCGGCCCGCGGACCTCGGTGGCGCCGGCCAGCTGGGAGACGAGCTCGCCCTGGCTCCCGCCGGGCTGTTTGAGGGCCGCACGCTGACGTGCGGCGACATCGGTCCTGAGCCGGTCGATGTTCTGTTCCAGGGCGTCGGCGCGCTCGTCGGCCCGCTGCACCCGGTCGATCAGCTCCTGGCGCTCCTTGGCGAGCACCGGCGCGTCAAGGCGCGCCTCGGCCGCGCCGAGCGTGACGACCATCGCGGCGACCACGAGTCCGGCGGCGAGCCCCAGCTTGGCCTTGAGGGTGCGGGGCAGGCCGGCCGTGCCGTCCGCCCGGCGCCGGGCGGTCGCCTCGGCGTAGCCCTCGTCGAGGCTGTGGTCCATCACGTGCGTCAGCAGCGACATGGAGGCGTCGGGGCGCGCAGGCGCAGGGGACGCCGGAGTCCGGTGGGGGGGCGGCTGCGACATGCCGCACATCGTCGCATGTCGGCGCCGCACACACCCAATGCGTCCGTCCGGTGGGCAGGGCCGGGCCTCCCGCCCCCGCCCACCGGACTTCCGTTCAGGTCATCGACCGCCGGGCGCTCAGTGCCCGGCGCCGTCCACCACGCCCGCCCATTCTTCGAGCAGCGCCTGCGCGGAGGCGTCGTCGGGGCCTTCGGCCCACAGGTGCGTCACGGCCTCCGCCGGGTCCGGCAGCACCAGCGCCCACCGTCCGTCGGCCTCCACCACCCGCACCCCGTCGGTGGTGTCCACCTGCCGGTCTCCGGCCGCTTCCACGACCCGTCGCATGACGAGCCCCTTCACCGCCCACGGCGTCGGCACATCCCGCTTGAGTACGTGCGCCCGCGGGATCCGGGCGTCGATCTGGCTCAGTGTGAGCTGGGTGCGCGCCACCAGGCCGAGCAGTTGCACGAACGCCGCCGAGCCGTCGAAGACACTGCTGAACTCCGGAACGATGAAGCCGCCCCGGCCGTCTCCACCGAAGATCGTGTTCTCGGCCCGCCCGACGCGGGTCAGGTCGTCGGGCGAGGTCGTCGTCCACTCCACCTGTGTTCCGTGGTAGGCCGCCACCTGCTCGGCGACCCGCGTCGTGGTCACCGGCAGCGCGACCTTGCCGCTGCGCTTCTCGGCGGCCACCAGGTCGAGCATGACCAGCAGCGCCCGGTCGTCCTCGATGATCCGCCCTCGCTCGTCCACGAGCGAGATGCGCTCGCCCACCGGATCGAACCGTACGCCGAAGGCCGCCCGTGCCGAGGCCACGATCTCGCCCAGTCTCACCAGGCCCGCCCGCCGGGATTCGGCACTCTCCGTCGGCCTGGACTCGTCGAGACCGGGGTTGATCGTCAGGGCGTCCACCCCGAGCCGGCCGAGGAGGCTCGGCATGACGAGTCCGGCGCTGCCGTTGGTGGCGTCGACGACCACCTTGAGTCCGGCGTCGGCGATCCCGGTGGTGTCCACCCGCCGCAGCAGCGAGCCCGTGTAGCCGTCGAAGACGCTGCCCGGGAACTGCAGGTCGCCGATCTCGCCGGGGAACGCCCGCCGGTACTCCTGGCGCGCGTACACGCGGTCCAGCTTGCGCTGCTGCTGGAGCGAGAGGTCCGCTCCCCGTTCGTCGAGGAACATGATGTCGACGGAGTCCGGTACTCCGGGGGAGGTCCGCAGGACGATCCCGCCGGCGCTGCCTCGCGCGGTCTGCTGCCGGGCCACGGGCAGCGGTACGTTCTCCAGGTCGCGTACGTTGATCGCGCTGGCCTGGAGTGCCGAGATCACGGCCCGTTTGAGCGCTCGGGCGCCACGGGAGTGGTCGCGGGCCGTGGTGACGATCGCGCCCTTCTTCAGCGTGGTGGCGTAGGCACCTGCGAGGCGGACCACCAGCTCGGGGGTGATCTCGACGTTCAGGATTCCGGAGACACCGCGCGCGCCGAAGAGGTGGGCCTGTCCACGTGACTCCCAGATGACGGACGTGTTGACGAAGGCACCGGCTTCGATCGTCTTGAAGGGGTAGACGCGTACGTTCCCCTGGACGATCGATTCCTCACCGACGAGGCACTCGTCGCCGATGACGGCGCCGTCCTCGATCCGTGCCGCGCGCATGATGTCGGTGTTCTTGCCGATCACGCAGCCACGGAGGTTGCTGTGGGGCCCGATGTACACGTTGTCGTGGACGACGGCCCGGTGCAGGAAGGCACCGCTCTTGACGACGACGTTCGACCCGATGACGGTGTGCTCACGGATCTCCACACCGGCTTCGATCTTTGCGTAGTCCCCGATGTAGAGCGGTCCGCGCAGCACGGCCTCCGGGCTGACCTCGGCTCCTTCGGCGACCCACACGCCGGGCGAGATCTCGAAGCCGTCCATCTCGACCTCGACCTTGCCCTCGAGCACGTCGGCCTGCGCCTTGACGTAGCTCTCGTGCGTGCCCACGTCCTCCCAGTAGCCCTCGGCCACGTAGCCGTAGATCGGCCGGCCTTCCTTCATCAGCTGGGGGAAGACGTCGCTGGACCAGTCGACCGAGACATCGGCCTCGACGTAGTCGAAGACCTCGGGCTCCATGACGTAGATGCCGGTGTTCACGGTGTCCGAGAACACCTGGCCCCAGGTCGGCTTCTCCAGGAAGCGCTCGACCTTGCCTTCCTCGTCCACGATCGTGATGCCGAATTCCAGCGGGTTCGGCACCCGGGTGAGGCAGACCGTGACCAGTGCGCCCTTCTCCTTGTGGAAGCGGATCAGGTCGGTGAGGTCGAAGTCGGTCAGCGCATCGCCGGAAATGACGACGAAGGCGTCATCCTTCAAGGCCTCCTCGGCGTTCTTCACGCTGCCGGCGGTCCCGAGTGGCTTTTCCTCGTTGGCATAGGTGAGCTCCATCCCGAGCTCTTCGCCGTCCCCGAAGTAGTTCTTGACGAGCGAGGCCAGGAACTGCACGGTGACCACGGTCTCGCTGAGCCCGTGCCGCTTGAGCAGCCTGAGTACGTGCTCCATGATCGGGCGGTTCGCCACCGGCAGGAGCGGCTTGGGCATGCTCGAGGTCATGGGACGAAGGCGTGTGCCCTCGCCACCGGCCATCACGACGGCCTTCATGTCGGAAGAGTCCTCCTTGAGAGATGACAGTCGTGCCGACTCTCACCCGCCTCGTTCGGTGACTTCGCGACTCCTCCGCGTCATCCGGCGTCGGACGGGCTCAATCGGCCGTGGCGTCAGCCTTCACCAGACGGCGGACTTGAACCACGTAAAGGATTCCTGCCCACCAATAGAGGGTTGTACCCCATCCCGCGAACGCCCATCCGAAAACTGAGGCCAACCAGGCCAACCAGCCGCTTCCGTCACTGAGCAGGAGCAGCGGGAAGGCGTACATCAGGTTGAAGGTCGCGGCCTTGCCGAGGAAGTTGACCTGCGGCGGCGGATATCCGTGGCGGCGCAGGATCCACACCATGACCAGCAACATCAGCTCACGTGCGAGGAGCGCTCCGGTGAGCCACAGTGGCAGGATCTCGCGATAGGTCAGACCGAACAGCGTCGACAGGATGTAGAGGCGGTCCGCGGCGGGATCCAGCAGCCGGCCGAGCTTGCTGATCTGGTTCCAGCGCCGGGCGAGCTTCCCGTCGAGATAGTCGCTGACTCCACTGAGCATGAGGACGGCCAGCGCCCACCCGTCGTACTCCGCGAGGATCAGCCACAGGAACAGGGGCACGCCGGCCAGGCGGGCCATGCTCAGGATGTTGGGAATGGTGAAAATTCGGTCAGTCTGAACCCGAGTCTCCTGGACCTCCACCCGGGGGCCTCCACTGTGACGGTAGAAAACGGTCGTTCGATGCCCCCTGACCCTACAGGAGGCGACGATGGTGTCTGGAACGCGGAAAAGCCCCGTACCAGAAGGTACGGGGCTTCCCCACAAAAATTGTTCGGCGGCGTCCTACTCTCCCACAGGGTCCCCCCTGCAGTAC